>JAKSPF010000024.1 GCA_024405065.1 Sphaerochaetaceae bacterium
CAGGTAAACTCTGTTTTGAAATCCGCAGCTCTTTCAAAGATGTATTCATTCCGGTTTCGGTAATCAAACAGATAAGGCGTGAATTTTATTCGTATGCAGACAGCAAATTTGAGAGTTATGTTCCGGTCATTCCAAAATGTCCCGAACCGGAGAAATTCATTCCCGACAGTTCCGCAGTTCACCTTGAACCGGTGATGTTCTCGGAAAAGGAGTATTACAAATCACTTGAAAATACCCGACCGATGCTTGCAGGTCTTAACAACGTTGCCCATGTCATGTGGGCAAAACAACACCCTGAGACGCAAGTCTTTGCCGATGTTTTTCTCTATGCACATAACAGGTTTGCCTACTGTCTTCTGAAGGAGGAATTACCTAATCTTGCGGGAGTTGTAAGTGCAAACGATGTTCCTTCTTCAGAGGTTCCGCTTTTTATAAGCCGTGTCTGTTACCGCCATAACGCTCTCGGTAAATCATGTGAAAACTGCAAACGTGACAGTTCATACCGGATTACGCAAAACGGAAAACATTATAAAGTACATTGCAAAAACTGCATCACCGTTGTGGCAGAAGCTGACTAATGGAAAACAAAGCGTGCTTCACGGAGAGGTTTTTAATTTACGGAAACAAGATTGTTTTTATCGGAAAAAAACTTTGTAAACAGGATTCCTATTGCAATGCTGCATACAAGCCACCCTGCAGGGTAACCCATTGCAATCGGCAGTATTGTATTACTTATGTAATGTGACATCACAAATAGGTAAATCTGTCTGAAAAACACAAATGAACAGAGCATCACAATCATTGCACTGCCACTCTTGTTTGCACCCCTGAGCGCACCGCCGTAAACCTGATTTACACACGCTACAATGTGACACGGAATCAGGTAACGCAGGAACAGAGTACCGAATTCTATCACCCCGGCTTCACCGTCATCAATAAAGAACTTCACAATCGGCACTGCAAACATCATTGTGGGAACAATCAGTACTGCGGTAACAATCATAGCCATAAAAAGACCGGTGTTTGCACCTTTTTTTGCTCTCTTTTGCAAGCCAGCCCCGAGATTTTGTCCCACATACGTCTGAACAGCAAGTCCAAGAGACTGCATTGGAAGGAAAAGGAACTGGTCAACTTTGCTGTAAGTTGTCCACCCGCCCATTGCATCTGCTCCGAACACATTGATATAAGACTGCACAAACACGTTGGAAAATGCAGTGAGAGACTGTTGCAATGCAGTCGGCAGACCTATGCCGAATATCTGTTTGGTCATTCCCTTCGTTATGCGTATCTTCCTGATATCAACCCGTATGCATGATTTTGATCTGAGCAACATTATGACAACAAGCACTGCAGACACAAATTGAGCCAGTATGGTAGCATAGGCAACACCCGCCGTTTCCAACTTGAGTACAATCACAAATACAAGGTCAAGAATCACGTTCAACACGGTACACACCGCAAGAAAAACAAACGGAAGTGTTGAATTTCCCACAGCCCTGAGAATTGCTGAACCCATATTGTACAAAAGCAGTCCTGTGACACCCGCAAAATAAATTCTCAAATATATCGCCTGCTCTGCAGCAACCTCCGGCGGAGACTTAACAAGCCTGAGCATCAATGGTACCATCACAACACCGAGACATGTGAAAATCACGCAGAGAATCAGGGTAATTGCCACATAGGAATGCACAGCATCACTGACCTTTTCAAAATTTTTTGCACCGAAAAATCGTGAAATCACAACACTCGCACCGTTGGAAAACCCGAGAAAGAAACCTATCAGCGTATTTATAATGGAACCGAGAGTACCGACTGCGGAAAAGGAGTTTTTTCCCACAAAATTGCCCACAACCCACGTATCAACCATGTTGTAAAACTGCTGAAACAAATTACCGAGCAACAGAGGGAATGCAAAAACCAACAACAGAGAAAGAGAATTTCCCTGCGTCATATCAACTTCAGTTCTTTTTTTGAACAACGATACAGTCATTGTGATTATCCGAAAAACCGTGGTGATTGTAAACCTAAACCGTCAGTTTGTAAACACACACGTACTCACGCACAACGCACAAGAGCAACCTTCAAAACAGAGAAGTCAGCTGCAAAATTCCATTCATGAATTCTGAAAATTGCTCATAAACGCACGATTGACGGAAATCAGCAAATAATCAAGTTCCTCTCTACTTATAATTTCTGATTATCATTATCAACTTTCCGTGAACATCACAATGGGTTGAAACAAGGCGCTGATATGCAGGATTTGCAGGTCGCAGTTCGTATCTGTCAGCATTATGGAAAAAACGTTTCAGCGTAATTCCGTATGATTCATCATCACCGATACTCGCAGCCACAATATCTCCGTTTTTTGCAACCTTTGTCTTGAACATAATGGCAAGATCTCCATCATTTATCCCGTCATTTATCATACTGTCACCGCGAACTCTCAGAGCGTAAAGATTGTCGGTATCCGTAACACCCGCAAGACTTTGGGGAATAGCAACGTATCCGTCATAATTTTCTTCTGAAAAAATCGGTTCACCTGCAGCCGTTGTACCTACAAGAGGAACTTTCAGAACAACTGAGTCTCCCGGTGTTGTTCTCTTTATCAGAGCCATACCGCGAGGAAGGTTTTCAGCAGTTCTGATTACATTTTTCTTTTTAAGTGCCGTCATGTGATCGTATGCTGCTTTGGGTGAAAAACCGAAATGATCAGCAATGTTTCTCACACTTGGGGCGTAACCGTTGGTATCAAAATAATTTTCAATGAACTGAGCAACCTCAAGTTGTCTTTTTGTAAGCCCTCTCATACCATCCTCCCGTATCCCATATAGATATCTACTTAACGCGTATTATCTTAACATCTTTCTTAACGATTGTTAATACCTGCGCCGAACAAATGACAAGCAGCTCTCAAATTACTGAGAAACTTGCACAACCAAGCTTTGTGAAGAATGAATTTGAATTTGTGAAGAAGGCTTAGGAAGTTCCTCTGCCAACTTTTTGCGATGTACGAAAAAATCCAATGCGGAGACTTTTACACCAAGATAGAGCTGGAAGTTATTATGTTTTTCTCCGTCAACATGCCGGTAGTTCCTGTATATCGTATCAGACAGTCCGATTATCCCCGTGAGTGCATTGAAAAACTTTGCTTCCGCACCGACTCCGATTGTAAAGGCATATTCTGATTTATGCACATTATCTGAAGCAGGAAGAAACCTTGTCTCATTCACTCCTATACCGTATATACCTTTTGCACGGAACATCGCATCAGCAGAAAATTTATAATCTCCGTACCGATATTCACAACCCAGAGCCGCAATCCTGACATCTGCACCGTGAACATAACCCAGATATTGATACTCGTCTTCCGTAAAATGATTATAACCGGTAACAAGGTCAAGCATATAATACTTACCGTATTCGGCTTTGTTATCGTAACTGTTGTTCAGCTCTTTCAGATAAAGCCCTGCAGAGTTCCAAACTCCTTCGGCATAGGCAGACAAAATACCCTGTCCCACCTGCCATGCACCGTTGAGACTTGCAAGAAGCCCCCATGCGTTGGGCGGTTCACTACCTGTTTTTTCCCTCTTTAACTGGTACTGGTCAAGTATGAACTGCACATCAATGTTCAGACCGTGAGTCAGAGCAGATGAAGCCTCAAGTCCGAAAAAATTGTTTACACAACCCGTATTGTAACTTCCCGTATTATGAATGAACATAAACGGATTCCACGCAGTAATGTCGGAGAACGGACTTGTGCCGTAAATGAACGCACCTTCAAACACGGACAGGGTCACTCTTTTTTTTATTGTTCCGGAAAACCTGTGCATTATACCCCATTTTTTTGCACTTGACCCGTCTTTAAACATAAGCCCGGACGGGTTATCAGGAAATTTACCGTCTACTTTTGAGAACCCGTCCATTGCAAGCAAAGTCAAATCATAGGAGAACGGATGATACACAACTCCGAATTTTGCAAACTCGTGGTAAAGAGCATTTTCCCCGATTTCAAGATTACCTGTCTTTCCGCCACCTGCTGAAAGTCTGTCTCTTCCTACCGTAAAACTGACAGCCTTACCTCCTACAGAACCGTAAGCCCAACTCGGAAAAGCCTGTGAAATGGAAGAGAATGTCCCTCCTGAACTGTACGGCCGGAGAGATATATTGAACTTACCGAAAAAGTAAGGAGTTATAAACAAATCCACATTACCGTTAAAATACGGTACTTTATCCTTATATCTCACAAGAGAATCGTTGTTTTTAGGGTCATTGAGAAGGAAGGACAGACCCGGCTCCAATTTGAAATCAATTCCTGCTTTTCCTGCATTTATAATCACTGCGGGAGCTTCAAATTCAGAATACAGTTCATCATACATCTTCTGCCCGAGCTCAGGCAGTCTGCTTCTTTCTACTTTCTGAAGGAGGTTAAGCATCTGACTGCCGGTAATCGGTGTTGTCATCTGTGGAAAATTAACGTCCCCCATAACCTTCAAAAGCATAAGCTTCTGATATTCTTCCGAACTTTCCCTGTATGTCTTCTGCCACGCAAACAGGGTAAAACAGAGGCAAAAAACAATAAAAATCAAAATCAGT
The DNA here is from genome assembly GCA_024405065.1 of Sphaerochaetaceae bacterium. Taxonomy (GTDB): domain Bacteria; phylum Spirochaetota; class Spirochaetia; order Sphaerochaetales; family Sphaerochaetaceae; genus JAKSPF01. Next base: position 4,594 of record JAKSPF010000024.1, read on the forward strand.
TTTTTCATTTACCTGCATTCCCTCTTTTTATGAACTTCATCGGATCAATTGTAAATCCGAACGAAAGGAAAACATCGGTAAATTTCTGCCCTTTTTCATACTGATAGTTGAAATAAGAGACTGTTGCTACGGTTGCATTGAACTCCAACGCATCATTGCAGATTTTGTACCTGTCCGAAAGAGCCACTCTCAGAAGGAATTGAGGAACATGTCCCGGTATCCAGCAGTACGGTGATGCAGCCTTAACGTGACTTCCTCCTATCTGAACTTCATCAGTCTGTCCTGCACCAGTATAAAGGCCGCTTTCTCCGTTGACCCTGAAAAGCAGATTAAGAGCCGGTTTCTGATGTTCAAGCTCAATATCACCTCCAAGTCCTACAGCAATCGCATTGGGACCGTATTTATAGCCCAGATATGCAGGGTCACTTAATCCGTCCTTTTCATAGTTACCGACAACAAGGTCATACCACCAATATTCCCTCTTGTTGTTGTCTTTCAAATAACCTTCTTCTTTGGTCTTCAGATACATCCACGGACTTGTATAGGCAAACTCAAGATATGTGTTGAATCTTCTGTTTTTCACTAATCCGCTGTATTTTGCATTTGTAAGGAAACCGAATGCTCCGGGAACCTGAGTCTCCGGATTTTTTCTTTCATCGGCAAACTGAATCTGGTCAAACATCGTCTGTACGTGAAGAGAAAGACCTTTAAAAACTGCATAATCCACCTCAAACCCGAAGAAATTGTTTGAACCTGACATATAAGACCTTGTATTGTGAAGAACTCCGAACGGATTGAGTATTCTGAGATCAAAGGGAGAAGCTGATGAATAATCCATCATTGACTCGTACATACTCAATGAGATAATCCCCGCTATAGGCACACTCACCTTATGTGTGACAACAATCGGTCTGTCAACGCCTCCTATTGCAGCAGTAGGATGGTCAAAATTACTTGTTCTTTCATTACTGAAAAGATTAATCATCATCTGGTAATTAAACGGATATGCAGCAACGTTGAGCTGAAAAGTATCTCTGAAGTTGAAATTATCACCGGTTGCAAGATTTCCCGTAACTCCGCTTCCGCTACCGACTCTGTACCTTCCGGCGGAAACAGATATGTTTTTCATTCCTATGTTGAGATAGGTTTTGAACGGTGCAGTATCATTGTATGCGTATTCACCTATAAACGGAATACCGGTCACAAACGGAGCAGATGAATAACTTTTTGCCCCTCGTGAAAATTCATATTCAAAATGAGCAAATGCAAAGTTTGTCAGTTTGAGATCAACACCTGCTTTTGCAAAAGGCTTTTCTTTTTTGGGATCAACGGGTCTGGCATAGCCATCGTCTGAGTAATTATTGCCGCTGTTGAAGGCTCCGCTTAGTGTTATTTCAACAGAAGGATCAATACCGAATTCTTCATTGAAATTTATAAGATTGCTGCCGTTGAATTCTGCAATCAAAGCATCAAGCTCTTCTGACTCAAAACCGGACAGATAATCTGCAAGTTTTGACTTTTCAACCGTATAGACCAATGTACTTCCGGCTACGGGATAGATAAATGCCGGCATCGCCCTTCCCCCTCGTCTGAAGAGGGTTTCAAGTCTTTTAATTTCATCGGAATCCTGCATGTAGAGTTTCTGATTTGCAAAAACGGAAACACACACAGCAACAAGCAAAAACATAACAAGTAATTTTTTCATAAAACATTCCTTTGATTGCTTTCAGATTATCGGATAAAAATTCCGGGTATGCAATGCCAAACAGGAAATCACGATGCTTTCAAGACATCTCTTTTTTCCAGAAGAATTATAACGCCCTTCATAAACAAGTTTACCGCAAGTATAAGCAAAGAAACAAATGCTGCGCTTTCCATAAGCCTCTGTGCCTCAAACTGGTTAATCATAAGCGCAACAGGCTTCGGAGATGGAGGTGCAAGAAAGGCTACTGCTGAAATAGTCATCATTGAGTTCACGAAAAAATAACCGAACATCTCAAACAGAGTACAACGTACTTTAGGAACAATTACATCAAACACAATGCGCAATCTCCCTACTCCGAGAATCATACCTACGGACTCAAGGTTCATATTCACTTTGCCGAGAGTGTTGTACATCATAAGATACGGTGAGGAAAAAAAGTGAATCATATTTGCAAGGACAACTATGATTGCAGTACTGTAGACAGGTGTATTGTGAAAAAATATTACATAAGATAAACCGAGAACAATTCCGGGAATTGCCATTGAAGTAATTGAAATCAGATGCAAAATTTTGCTGTATGTATTTTTGACTCTGGCTGTCAGATAAGAACAACAAAACGCAAAAACAGTACCTGATATTGCGGAAAGAACAGCATAAATCAAAGAGTTCAAAAGATAGGTTCCGGCACCCCTGTTGATTGTCCTTATTACATGGGAAACGGTAAATTCCCTGTTGACCGGGTATTTTGTTTCAAGGAACATAAAACAAAAAGAAACAACCGGTGCCAAAACACATAAACAAAGCAGAATGCAGTAACAATACGCAGGTAAAAGACAGGGTCCTCCACGCAGTTGTGCAGATTCTGTGATAAAGGAAGATTGCCCGTTATCCTTGTTGAAAAAGTCAACAAGAAAAGCAACTACAGCCGGTATCAGCAAAATTGCTCCTATGACACTGCCGGAGTCATAGTCAATCATTGAAACAGCCCTATTGAACATAAGAACGGACAAAGTAACGGTTTTACCACCGACCATAAGGGGAACACCATAATCTGTCACAATCATTGTGAACACTGCAAAAAAAACGGAAATCAAAGTTTTCTTCAAATAAGGAACGGTAATTGCAGAGAAGCGGTGAAATGCATCTATTCCAAGTACCTCAGCAGCTTTGTATGCAGTACAATCTTCATATTTCAAAACACCATCAAACATCAGAAAGGCTACAGGAAATGAGTACATCACAGAACCTGCCAATATTCCGACAAACCCGTAAATTGAACGTTTTAATTTGAAAATATTTGTCAGAAAACCATTTGCTCCGAATAAAGATACCAGTCCGAAAGCATGTGATATTGACGGAATGAGCATCGGAAGAACAAACATCATTGCAAAAACAGATTTGAACTTTATTGAGGTTCTTTCAAGACACCATGCAGCAAGAAAAGCAATAATAACCGAAATTGCGGTTGCAGTCAGAGATGTTACAATTGTATTCTTCACCGCACTTTTGAACTGAGGCATTTTCACCAGAGACAAAAATCCCTCCGCAGTGATCCTATGCAACATTGAACAGAGCGGCAAAACAAGAAAAACAATAAAGAAAGCCGCAATGATGAAGTTTACAGTTTTTATTCTCATCATACCTTTCCGTTGCATCCGATTGAAGTGAACCGTGAAAGAGAATCAATTTTTGCCTGCAGATTATCCAAGACAAAGGTTTTTACGTAATTGTCTGCAGGATACCTGCATATATTTTCAGGAGTATCAATCTGGCTTATATTACCTTTATCAAGAATCATTATTCTGTCCGACATGGAAAATGCTTCTTCCTGATCATGAGTTACATAAATCATGGTTGTTCCGAACCGTTTCTGCAAATTCTTCAACTCTTTCCTCATCGCAAGTCTTGCCGCAATATCCAAAGCAGACATCGGTTCGTCAAAAAGCACAATATCAGGATTCAATACCAGAGTTCTTGCTATAGCTACCCTCTGCTGTTGTCCTCCTGACAGATATTTAGGCTTTTTGCCGGAGTGTTCGGCAAGATCTACTGCAGAAAGCATATTCATTGCCGTTTCCCTTGCCTCTGACTTTGATTTTCCATGGAATTTCAGAGCGTATTCAACATTCTGCAATGCAGTCATGTTTTCAAACAAAGCATAGTTCTGAAAAACAATTCCCATTCCTCTGCTATCGCATTTGTAATCGGTAATATCCGTATCATCCTTGAAAATTCTTCCTGAATCAGGTTTCAGAAGACCTATCAGAATCCGAAGCAAAGTAGTCTTTCCGCAACCGGACGGACCGAGAACGGAAAGAAATTCACCATCGGCAACATCGAAACTGACATTCTCAAGAACTTCCGAATCTCCGAACCTTTTTGTTATTTCTCTGATTTCCAATTTGTTTTTCATGAAAATTTCCATTTTGCAAGAAGTCTCTCTTTTTCACTTCTCGTATCGTTTGACATATTACCGTATCTGATGTCGGTGGGAAAACCTTTCACCACGGGTCTGTAATCTTTGAATATCTGATCGGGAAAATACAACCCGTTGTCACCTCTTGCAAGTTCGGTTGCAAGGTAGTTGAAAACTTCCATTACAGATTCACGTTCCGCGCTTTTTTTCAATACTGCGTTACCGTACATACTGAAAGGTGACCCCTCTTTGAAAAATATGATTGAGAGATCAACTCCGTCGTTGATTTCAACTACAGCCTGCGAAGTCATCCCCAAACCTACTGCAACTTCACCCTGAACAAGAGCATTCACCGGACCGGAACCGGAAGATGTGTACTGCAGAATATTCTCAGTGAGCTTTTCAAAATAATCAAATGCTCTGTCCTCTCCCCATTCATTTGTAAGCTGTCTCAAAAACATGTAACCGGTACCGGAAGATGCGGGGCTGGGCATTGATATCAGATTACGATAGCACGGCTTGAGAAGATCATCATAACTTTCAGGCACGTCAAGATGTTTTTCTTCAAGCACCCTGTTGTTTACTATGACACAACCGCCGTTTTTCACTTCCGGAGTAAATTTATGACTTGACGGGACAAGTTCATCAAGGAAGACCGAAAAATCAAAATCTTTGAGTTCTGCAAGAAATTCCTCACACATATTAAGATAACCGTATTCTTCGGAGAGTACGACATCACATGAACAGCTGTTTCCCTCTTCCATGATTTTTGCCGCTATATTGCTGCTACTCATGTACTCCATTACAAAATCGTAATCCGGAAATTTTTCTTTTAAAGACTTCAGATAGTAATCGTTTTTGTAATCCTCACCGCTCGTCCATATCGTAATCTTATTATCTTTTGCGTTTTTTCCGCACCCGGTGAACATCACTGCTACAATCAGAAAAACACTGACAAAATAAATGAAACTTTTTTTCCTCATAGAGAACTCCCTTTTTAGATGTTATAACTTTTATCAATAGACTTAAGCTCATTGAATGTGTCAATTTCAATCACATCTTTTTCATCACATTCACGTACTTCCACCTTGTACTCTCCCTTGAAAATTCCAAACTGTGCTTGATCCCAGTACAGTTCTTTACCTCCCGGCGTCTCATATGCCTGTTTTATATGCTCAGCAAGTTTTTTTCCGTCAGCCTCGTTCCAATAGGAAATACCTACTTCCTGATAGCAGTCGACACCGCCTATCTGCTGGGAAGAAATATATCCGTCCTTCATTTTGAAACACCAATCATCTGTTCTTTCTTTTTTGATGCCGAGATAATTTGATGAATAATGATATTTTTTTATTATCTTGGGATTATTGAGAAGCAAATCTGCTTCAAAAACGTATGAATTCGCAAGAAGAAATCTTGCACACATTGCGGATGAAATATTATTTGCCTCGTTGTATGCCGAATTTTCAATGAATTTCAGCATCGGGTATTTGTACAACAGCTGGTCAAACTGTTCTGCCAGATATCCACGAACTATGACAATATCCTGTATGCCGATCCCGATACATGCATCAATCAACCCGTCTATTATTCTCTTTCCGTTCACCCTGACAAGAGGCTTCGGCGTATTAAGTGTTACGGGCATAAGCCTTGTACCGAAACCTGCTGCAATGAAAACTGCTCTTTTCACCCTGTATGGTTCAAGAGCCTCCAAACCTTCCGGAGTAATGATTCCGTCACTCACAAATCCCCAATTGACAAGTTCATTGTACACCCTATTCACAGTACCCAAAGAATAATCAGTAAATCCTTCCAATTGCCTTTGTCTCAGCGGCTCTTTCTGTCCGGCGAGAATTTCAAGTACATCAAACTGCTTTCTTGATAGCTCCATATTGTATCCTCTAACTTCACAAAACCAAAAATTATTTTGTTCAGTTCTGGCTCGTCAGCCTCCGCTTCTGAACAATATAGAGTATATTTGACTGATTTTCAAGTGGTCATTTGTTCAATTTTTCAAAGACAATACACCCAATCTTCTTTATTTTTCTAAGTGCATTAAAGAAAAACTCCACAGGTCTGAACTGTTTGTAAATAACATCAACAACGGTAAAGTGTTCACTGAAATTAAATGTATGCATTCCGGTATATTTTCTGTTTTTATCAAAATTCATATCAGTTGCATATAATTTGAACAATTCTGTTTCCTTATAATCAGGCCAGTTCAACGTAAAATTTTTGAACACAAGTCCGCTCCCGTATTCAGGAAAACCTATCTGTGAAATCATAACCTCACCATAGGGTCTTATATTCACAATCTTTCCCGCAGGTCTTTCAAGATCTACACCTATCGTCTGAGGTTTTGAATCTGAAAAAATAATCTTACCGTCATCATATCTGAACATCTTAAAGTTTTTATCCAAGGTATATGTAAATCCGTAAACATCGCCTGCTTTTCGGTAAAATACAGTATCTGTAAAACGACCGTTCGCCAGCACACTCATTTTTTCCCATTTATCCGGAAAATTCACACATCTGTATATTGCCAGTTCATTTGATTGATTTACCTCAGGACACATGAAAATCTCACTTTCAATCTGAAAAATATTCGGAAAAGACATGTGAAATTTCTCTTTTATTGCAGGATGCCATCTGGAAAAACCGTGTTTTGTTTTTTTACACCAGCCTATATAGCCTTTCTGATCCGAAAACCGGAAAAGTTCGGCAAATATGTAAAGTTCACCGTTATACTCAAAAGGAAACGGATCTGCAGTCCATGAATTGAAGTTGTTTTTCAGCAACCTATATGTCTGCTTCTTACCGATACGGTCTGAATCATCACTTTCCCTTACCGCAACTCCGTACTGTCCTAAAACCCAATGTGCCATAGCCTCTCATAATCTCACGAAGAATATTATCCGTCAA
>JAKSPF010000025.1 GCA_024405065.1 Sphaerochaetaceae bacterium
TCGGGCATATAGCAGGGGCTCGCAAGCCCCTGCTTTTATTTACTCTTTTTCTTATTGTCTTTCCTGTTTTTTCTTCTGCAACCGAGTGTAGTTTTGATTTCGGTTCAAAGGGCGGTTTTGTCTACAAAGATAAGGACAGAAACATTCCTTTTCAGGATTTTAATTTTTTTATTGAAAACAAGTTGAAAGACTCTTCTCTTTTGGGTTTGAATGTCAAGTACAGCAAAGTAAATTTTGATACCGAATTTTTAAATACGCAGTTTGCATCTGTAAAAGAAATTGTATCCTACAAACGTGACGCTTTCTCTTTCAGGGGAGGTTTTGTAGGATATTTCTTTAAAAATGCCGTTTCAATAAAAGTGGACGGGTACAGATTCTCTCTGAAGATGCAGGATAATGCGGCTGTGTTCGGAAGGTTCGGTTTTCACTCTGAAAAAATTGATTTCGGGGTGAGAATCGGCGGACTTTATTCAAAACCGAAATTTGATGTCAGTGATTTATGTTTGTTCAACGGCAAACCTGTTGATTCGTCAGTCATAATGGTAATGGGCGGGCTTGATTTTCCCAAGCAACACTATCTGGATATTTGCCATATAGGATTATCCTTTGGAGTGCAGACTTCCAAAAATTCTTATTTGGGAAATGCTTCACTGAATCTGAATGCTGCCTGTATCAGAAAACACATCAAATATTTTGACATTTGTTTTGGGGTTTTGAATCTGATTGCAAAATCAAATCTGAAAATCGGTGAAAAAGACGTTAATTCACTGTTTGTTCGTTTTAAAAGGGCAAATGCAGATTTGTCTTTTTCCGATATCGCCGTATTCGGAGCATGCAGATTTAATTGGATGTCACGATATTTCGGGACAGATTTGACGATATCATATTTTCATTGTGTAAAAGCAGATAATTCTCTGTATTACAGTGCGTCAATGAGAAAACTGTTCTGGTGGGAAGAAGTTGCAGGACAGGTTTCAATCATAGATATGAAAAAAATCGGATTACTTGCCGGCAGAGTGAGGTTGAATTTCAAAATAGGTGCAGTGAATCTTTTTGTTTCAAAAATCATCCCTGTTGTGATTGATTTCGGTAGTATTTCAAACGGTACCGGTGGCGGTTCCGGTAAAAAACCGGATTCTGACGCAATTAAAACAGCCCTTTTGAGCGGAACGTTTGTCGGTTTGAATATAAAAATCTGATTTCACTCACGGGCAGTCTCGGGAAGTCAGAAGCCAATTTCAAAATTCCATTCATGAATTCTGAACTTGCCTTTGCGGCATAAGTACTCCTTGACAAATGTCTTATACCTATATAAAGTGCTCCCATGTCTGTATGAGTACATAAAAGCCGGAGTTGATCCGAATCCGGAATCTTGAACATTCCGTCCGAAAAGATATATCATTCGGCAAAAGTGGGAGGTTCAAATGAAAATTAAGAATAATAAATTTGATTCTTTTTTAGGTGTATCATCAGCAAATGGCTTTTATGGATATTTTCAACTGTTGGGGAATGATCCGGACTTATACCTATATCTTTTAAAAAGCGGACCGGGCTGTGGTAAATCCTCTTTAATGAAAGAGATAGCATCAACTGCGATTGATAACAACCAAGCAGTTGAGCTGATTCATTGCAGCAGCGACCCTGAGAGTCTTGACGGTGTAATACTTTGGGATAAAAAGATTGCAATACTTGATGCAACTTCACCGCATTCAGTTGAACCCACCACTCCCGGAATGATGCAGGATGTAATAAGTCTATATCATACAATTAATAAAGAAAAACTTATCGTTAACAAAAACGATCTTATTTACCAAGCCAAGCGTTACAAATATTATCATAAGCAATCAGGAAGCTCTTTAGCCAATGCTGCTGGTTTACTTAGGGATAATCTTCGTACAGCAAGCATATTTTATAACGATGACAAGATTTCAAACTATGCGAACAATTTGGCTGAAAAAATAATTACAGTGAAAGATGATTGTTCTGTCGGGCATAAATATTCTCGTTTTTTAAGTGCGATAACACCTCGTGGTATTATATTTTATGATGATTCACTGCGAGTTTTAGCAGAGCAAATATACGTTATAGAGGACGAATACGGTGTTTGCAGTAACAGTATTCTTAAAACAATTTGCAACTATGCCGTAAATGCAGGCAATGATGTATTTTGCTGTGGCTGTCCGTTATTGCCTGAAGAAAAAACAGATTTTCTGATAATTCCTGACTTATCATTGGCCTTTGTTACATCCAACAGTTGGCATAAACCGAATTTTCCCAAACAAAATGTTATAGATTCTCAGGAATTTGTAGATAAAAAGCTCTTTGAGCAAGTACATAGTCAACTGGAATTTAATCAAGGTATTACAAAACAGATAGTAGAGCAAAGCATTAAGCTTCAACAACAGGCAATGAAAAGTCATGATAAGATGGAAGAATATTACAATCCGGCAGTTGATTTTGATGAAGTTAATAAAGTCAGACAAAATCTGCTGAAAGAGATATTCGGGTAGATTGATAAAATCGCCTGTGTCCTTGAAAATGGAGAGACAATTCAATGAGTTCGGCTGATAAAAAAGGGATATTTGAAATTTTAATAGCTCTGTTTTGTGTTTTTTGCGTTGCTGTTTGTCAGTTCAAAGTATCTTCTTCCACTGTACTTCTAATGCAAAATTTTGGTATTAACAATATGGAGGTTGGCTTATTAACGTCAGCCACAAGCATTGCCGGACTGATTCTTGCTATTCCTGTTGGTGCGTTGATTGCAAAATTCGGATTTAAGCTCATAGGATTGATTGCTTTATTTGCATGTGCAATAGGGTCTTGTCTGGGATTTTTTACAAATTCTTACAAAGTGCTTTTATTCAGTAGAATACTTGAGGGAATTGCGGTTGGTTCAATATTTACTGTTGTTCCGTCATTAATCGCTGTGGTTGCCAAGGGCAAAAGCAGAACATTTTTTATGAGTGTTTTCTCTTGTTATGTTGGAGTAGGACAAATAATTGTCTTTATTACAACAAATTTGATAGTTGATCAATCTGATCCTGAATCTTACAAAAATCTTTGGTTGCTGACAAACATACTTCTGTTGATTTGTATTGTGTTATGGCTTGTATTCATTAAACCGTCACAATCCGAATCTGTTGGTACAGACACGTCTATAACAATTCGAGGCCTTTATAAATACGCTTCGCTTTGGATCATAGCTTTACTGATGTTCTTCTATATTTCCATTTACAAAGGCATAACGACATATACTATGCCATACATTAATTCTATTGGTCTTGACTTAATTTTTTCTAACAATCTCTCAGCTATACGTGCCTTTGTCGGTATAGTCACATCAATAATTACGGGCTTGATCATAGCTTCTTTCAGCAAAAGAAAGCATTATATTGCCGGAATTATTGCCTGTATCCTGAATTTCTTTGCAATCTTTAGTGTGTGGTCTTATACAACAGAAAAGATGGCTATTGTTTCCTTAGTAATTGTCGGTATTACCGATGCAGCTTCTCTTGCAATATTTACGAGTTTGTCACCTTATTTACTGAAGGATCTCAAATTGGTAGGTATTACCAATGGTTTTATAACTATCGGGAAAAATTTAGCCATTCTTAGTGTGCCTTTTATTTCCGGCAGTACAATAGATTCGTTTGGGTTTGGTCCACTGACTTTTGTTTATTTTATTTTCGGAATTGCCAGCTTAATATTAAGCATACTTTTGTACTTCGTAAACGCCAAATCATGTGCCACATGATAAATTTATGCCCGCTTGATAATCAGCGGTGCGGTTTCCGGTATTTCAGTCTTTTTGCTGTTGTTGATACTGCATATCATGACGGTACAACGGCTACTGCTTTGACAAGATTACAAAACGAAATTTTTTTTACAATTTTTGTAACCGGAAATGATTTCAGTTGTTCAACAATCAGACAGGGTGCTGAAATACAGGCATCTTTTGAAGAGGAGAGATAGTATGAAAAAGAAATTACTGGCAGTTTTGTTGGTTGTCATCACAGTTGTTCCGGTGTTTGCCGGAAACGGAAGATTCTTCCTGTCACTGGGTCCTGCAGGAAACTACAATTCATGGAAGGTCAAGCAAGAAAAAGTAGAGAACGGAAATTTTGAGTCTACTGATGCTCAACGGAAATTCGGCGGTATTGGTGCTGATTTCAGTGTTGTAATTCAGCCGAATAAGGATTCTGTTTTCTCAATTTTCATTGATGAATATGCAGGTTTCCCAATCGGAAAAAGAACATGGGTGGTATCCGAGGATGAAAAAAAGTTCAAACTCAAATTTTCATTTCAGGACAATCTTGCCTTCGGTCCGGCAGCCACGTTCGGAAGAAACGGTGATTTCTTAAACGGAACAATCGGTTTGGGGCCGTCCTTAGGATATACTTCAGTTGTGGATTTGCTTGATTCAGAATCAAATGTACGTTTGTGGGAAACTGGGCTTTCTTTGGGTGTTGCAGCTTTCGGTCAGTTGATGTTCAACATAAACGATATGTTCTACATTGATCTTGTTGCAGTTCCGTCCATCAGATTCATACAGTGGGGAAGGCGCACAACTTATATAGGGGACAAGAGAACTGATTCAAATTCAACCCCTTGGACTAATTACACATTCAAGGGCTTTGAGTTTGACGTGAAGGCAAAAGTCGGGTTCGGTGTCAAACTCGGAAACAAGGATATGTGATTGTCACAGATTTGTGAGTGAGGTACAGAGGGGTTTGAAAAAACCCCTTTTTTTTGCCTTTTGCAACTTTTTCAAATCAGACTAAATTGTTAAAATCTTACCGGTAAACAATGGAAAAGAATCGCTACGGCAGAATATATATAACAGTTCCGGCGCTTAATCCGGATGACCGTCTGATAAGTCTCTGTGAATCACTTTTATCTATGGGAGTGAATAACATCTGTATTGTTGATGACGGAAGTGATTCATCTCACAAGGGGATTTTTTCAAAACTTGAAAGTTGCTGTACCGTGATTCACCATGAAACCAATAAAGGTAAAGGTGCAGCCCTGCGTTCGGCAATGAATTATCTTAAAGGAAAAGATGTCTTAGGTTGCGTTACCGCAGACTGTGACGGGCAACACAGACCTGAGGACATAAAAGAGGTTGCCGATGTTTTTCTCAAACATCCGGAAAGTCTTGTACTCGGTTTCCGTGATTTTGACAAGAAGCGTATACCGTTCAAAAGTCTTATAGGAAACAAGCTTACCAAGTCCGTATTCCGTAAAATCTGCGGAATTGATCTCAAGGATACACAGACAGGTCTGAGGGGAATTCCGAAGGAGTTTTTCAGTGAGTTGTTGCAGCTTGAAGGTTATGACCGTTTTGAGTTTGAAACAAAGATGCTGATGATGTGGGGGACGAGGCCGATTCTGGAAGTTCCGGTAAAGACGGTTTATGAAAACGGAAGGAATGACGGTACTCATTTCCGCCCGTTCTCAGACAGTATAAGAATATACAGGGTCTTGCTTTCAGGGCAATCATACGGTAAAAATAAGTAACGGTGCCGGTTCGCCTGAAAGCCGTAAACATAGAGAGCCGATTGGCTCCGGAGGAGTTTGTATGAATATTGCGTCTTATATTGACCATACCGTTTTGGGAGCGGATGCCACACAGGAAAAAATTGAAAAACTTTGTGCGGAAGCGGCACAGTGGAAGTTTGCAAGTGTCTGTGTGAATGGGTGCTGGGTTGCATTTTGTGCAGACAAACTGAAAGAAACAGGGGTGAAGACCGCCTGTACGGTAGGTTTCCCGCTTGGAGCAATGTCAACTGAAGCCAAAGTTTTTGAGGCGGCAACTGCCATTGCAGACGGAGCCTCTGAAGTTGATATGGTAATCAATATCGGTTGGTTGAAAGATCACAAGGACGGACTTGTTGAGGATGAGATAAGACGGGTAAAAAAAGCATGCGGAAACAACTGCCTTAAAGTAATCATTGAGACTTGCCTGCTTACCGATGAAGAGAAAGAACGTGCCTGTCGTTTGGCAGTTGCCGCCGGAGCGGATTTTGTGAAGACCTCAACCGGTTTTTCAAAAGCCGGAGCCACCGCAGAAGATGTGGCTCTTATGAAAAAAACAGTCGGTAACAGTGCAAAAGTCAAGGCAGCAGGAGGAATCAGAGATTACAATACTGCTATGAAGATGATTGATGCCGGAGCCGACAGAATAGGTTGCAGTGCCGGAATTGCCATAGTGCAGGGTGCCGGAAAATAACACAAAAGTGTTAGAGAACTGCTTCTCTCAGTATGCTGTTTATTCTTGTCTGGTAGCCCTTTCCCTGTTTCTTCAAAGCATCAAGTACATCAACATCAATTTTGATGCTGATAGCTTTTTTCTTTGGAGTAATGTTGTAATACTGAGGATTAACCGGTTTGAACATTGCAAGCTGTTCATCTGTAAATTCCGGAATATCATCATCAAACTTTACATCGTAAGCTGCAATTTCCTTCAACCTTGAATCGGAAACTTTTTTTGATCCATTCATTGTACAAATTCTCCAATTTCTTTTCTGCTTTTCTCGCAGAAATAAGTCGTATTCTTCCGTTTCTTTCTGTGTGGCTTGTGGCAATCAGAACTATTCCTCTGATACTTCCGACACAGAAATAACGGTCTTCTTCAAGTGTAGAATGCTTATCGTCATACATTGTCAGCATGTAAGGGTCATCATACACTTCCAATATTTCAGAAAATGAAAATCCGTGTTTACTGCGATTGACAGCGTCTTTATCTGAGTCCCATTCAAATTTTCCATCTTCTGAAATAACAGTCATATGTTATAGTCAAAATATATACCCACCGATATATATTATCAAGTATAGAGCCGATTGCAAAATTCCATTCATGAATTTTGAACTTGCCTTTGCGTCTAAAAACACATTTTTGCAAATGGCTCTAAGCTGTTCCAATCGGCTTTAAGGTAAATTCAATTTAGGATTGACTTAAAAACCTAAGGGGATTATATGTTTAACCAATGGTGTTCGGAATGTCGGTTAAGCACAAAAATAATCACGCTACAGAAGGTTTTCGCGTTCGTAAAATTTCGTTTTTCAAAAGAAATCTGTTGTTTGCAGTCTATGGGGCGGTGATTATGGCGGGCGGGTTTCTGCCTGAAATATATGCTACGGACACTTTGGAGGGAACACCTCAAAGAATATCGGGGGCAACCGTCTATACGGCAAACGTTGAACCGGGACAGCAATATACCAATGTCTTCGGTGTGCGTAACGGAAATACGAATTCGGAAAACTACGGTGCGGTAAATATCAATGAAGGTACTGTTACCAATACTGTTTACGGATGCCGTGCCATCGGTGGTGCGGAGTCTTCTTCCGCATCCTGTAACAAAGTTAAAATCACCGACAGTACCGTAGGTACAGTGTACGGCGGTTATGCCTACGGAGGCAGTGATACTGCGAGCGTTCACAACAACATCGTAGACATAGACGGGGGAAACATTGGTTATGTTTATGGCGGAAGCTCTGACGGAACAATGATTTCCGTTGCAGGCAATAACGTCAATATAAAAAATGCCCAAATCGCCAAGACGGTTTACGGCGGTTGTGCTTTCAATAATTCATCATGGCTTTCCATGCTCCGTAACAACGTGGTAATTGAAAACTCAGCCGTCAACGGTTCTGTTTTCGGCGGCGATGCCAGCGGCTCTGCCCCCGCTTCAAACAGCAATACCGTTACCATCAGAGGAAATTCAATTATCAAGGGTTCTGTTTACGGCGGTTACGCATTAAACAGTGCAAATAGCGGCAATTCTGATGCCAAAAACAATACGGTCATCATTGAAGGCGGAACGTTAAATAGCCATGTGTACGGCGGAGTAGGGCGCAGTGCCACCGGCAATACCATTGTCGTGAAAGGCGGAGATTTGTCCAATGCAGATCTGTTCGGTTATAGCGACGGCAGAAGGTCTCATGCCGATAACTCATTGGAGATTTGGGCGTCTGACGTAAAAATCAGGTCCGTTCAGAATTTTGAGAACTATTACTTTTTTGTTCCCGACGATGTAGTTAATCAAGCAGACAAGTATATGCTTAGAGTCGGTACACCTGTTTACCTCAGCGGTACTAATGTCGGTATGGCAGTGCAGAACGGTGTTGTTCTCAATATCGGTGATACAATAAACCTTATTGACAAAACGGAAGGAACTCCGGACAAAGTCATGCTTGGCGGTAAAGAATTTAAAGGAGGAACTCTGTTTACCGACTATGATTTTGTCTTGGAACTTTCAGGTAATTCGCTGGTAGCAATCGCCGACAGAAAAGCACTCGGAGGAGGCAGACTGCCTGCAGGTAAGGCTAAACCTGAAACAAAGTCACTGGTGGAGGGACAGGTAGCTTCCGTTGCTTTGTTAAGTGAAGGAAATGAATTGGCTACAGGTCAGGCATTGACTGACGCAAAAACTGCAGCAAGTGCAGCCGCTGCCGAAGGAAAAAATTGGGCAGTTTTTGCAACCCTCGGAGGCGGCAAGTCACGCTATAACACAGGTTCTCATGTAATTGTAAAATCCATTGATTTTGTTACCGGCTTAGCCAAAGAATTTTCAGGAAGTAAAGGAGACCTTCTGTTGGGCGTTTTCTTTGAAACAGGGCATGGAAATTACTCAACTCACAACTCTTTTGATAATAATGTTCTCGTAGACGGAGACGGCAAGGCACATTATTACGGCGGCGGACTGATGCTTCATTTAGAAGCACCCGAAGAAAAAGTGCTGTATTTTCAGGCAATAGGTCGTATAGGCGGTATGAACAACAACTGGGGTACGGATGACCTAAAAGAAAAAGTTTCGTACGGTACCCGCCATCTTTATTTCGGTGCCACTGCCGGTGTAGGACATCAGGGTAATATCGGAAAATACATCGGTTACGATATTTATGGTAAGTTTATGTGGAATCATCAAAACGGGGATGATGTTGATGTAAACGGTGAAAAGATACAGTTTCATGACATAGATTCCGTGAAAACCAGAATAGGTTTAAGAGTTGATTACGAGGGCGGCAAGGTTGTGAGACCTTTTCTTGGTTTGGCATGGGACAGGGAATTCAACGGAGAAGCCAATGCAAAGGTCAACGGCTATAGAATTGATGCCCCTACTCTCAATGGCAGTACAGGTCTTTTGGAATTAGGTATAAGTTGCAGACCGGGAAGTAAGTCAAACTGGCAATTGGATTTTGCGGCAACCGGTTACATCGGTGTACGTAAGGGATTGAGAGGCTCGGCACACTTTGTCTGTAACTTCTGATTGGCTCTCTCATAGAACGGTTATTGCAGATTAGCCGGTTTGAGCATAGCAAGCTGAGCATCTGTAAGTTCTCCTGTTTCACAATCCTGCGAGCACAGTAAGCAGTTGAAAACACATTTTTGACTGCAAAGGCAAATTCAAGATTTATGAAGGAGTTTTGAAAGTTCCTCTACAGAATTCCATTTTTTGCAGAAACATTTTAAATGGTGAAAAATAGAAAAATATAATAAGATGTAAGAACCTATTATATGCTTTATTTACAGAAAAGAGGAACGATTACTATGAAAACAGATAAGAAAATTTATTTATCCATCATTGCGATTCTCATTGTTGTTTCCGGTATACTGTCTGTATTTCTGATACAGTCAAACAACAGAAATCAAGAGCTTCAGGCACAAATCATAACCAAAGATCAGATGGTGTATGAAAATCTGAAAGGAGCAACTGCATGGCAGATGTCAGCCGAGGCACAGGGACTTATGCTGCAGGCATTTGAAGTTGCAAAAAACAAATTGGATGACGCTATTGCCAAAAACGGCGGCACGGGAGATGGTCTCGCAATCATAACGGATGTAGATGATACTCTGGTTGACGGTGCACACTATACCACAGACATGATGCTGGGTGGAAAACGGGACAATGTTCATTTTGCCCGATTCCTTATGACAGACGCATGCAATGTTCTGCCGGGAGCACTTGATTTTCTGAATTATGCCAAAGAAAACGGCGTAGAGATTTTTTATGTGACCAATCGTTCGGAAAAGGGCTATAAGTCAACGGATGAGGGTTATCAAAACAAAAACGGGTATGATGAGAATTGGGACAGTCTTACAGATGACCTCGGAATATCCATGTATGACATTTCTCTGAAGCAGCTTAAGTATCTTGAATTTCCGTATGCGGACGAGGAGCATTTGATTGTTAATAAACCGGTAAAGAGTTCTCCCAAAAGCAAGGAATCGGCAAGACAGTCAATCATTGCAAAGGGCTTTCAGATTGCTATGCTTCTCGGTGATGATATCAATGATTTCACAGATGACTTTGAAAAAGAAGCAGTCACCAGAGCAAAGCAGGCAACAGACGCTCCCTATAAGGATAAATGGGGTACTGAGTGGATTATATTACCGAACGCAGTATACGGAAGTTGGTATAACGCTATTGCGGAGAAAAATTATTCTTCTGTTTTTGAGAGCAATCGGTATACCGATTACCCTGTTTTGTGGGATGTATTCCAGTCAAAACACAAGTAAACATAAAGAGCTGATTGCAAAATTAAGCTTTGTGAAGAATGAACATGGATTTCCATCGCCAACCCAGTCGAGTTCAGGATGAGTATAGTCGTCACGGACGGTATGCTGCATTGCATCGATATCTTTCATAATAGACAAATCAAAGTCTGGCACAACAATGAACCTAGGTTCATTTATGCAATAGTATACGGCAGATGGCACTTCAAAAAGGATTACAATAGGTATGGCATTTAATGATCTGATTTAAGTCCTGCACCACACATTGTTATCAGGCTGTCAGGAGTCCTTCCATGCTTTTCGCAGTAACAGAGGTAAGCAGCATAGTTTCCGGCAGTGGCTTTAAAAAGATTTTTGATTTTTATCGCCGGGAAGTAAACTTTAGGTCCGAATTACATCCCACTTTCTATTCCAACGCTTCAACGTTCATAGTAAGACTCTTTAATTTGAATTATAAACAGGTTGGCATAGATTTTGGCATAAATAATAATTTACTTGTTTTAGATACAATAAAAGCGAACAAATACATAACTATAACCGAGATTGCAACAACTACAAAAATTCCTCTTCGCACTGTTGGAAGAATAATTAAAGATTTAAAAGTAAAAAATAAAATTGCACGTCATGGAACAAAAAACGGATATTGGGAAATACTTGAGAGCTAAATTCTGAGATTGCATATCAGTCCTTCTTCATCATTGAATTCATCAAGTTCCTTTTCAAACTCTTTCATGAACTTTTTGTCTTTCTTTTCTTCTTCTTTCCAGAAATCTTCAACTGACATAAAAACCTCTTTATCTATCTATGCCTTACATTTTTGGAAAAGTCCACAAAAATGAAGTAGGGACTTATATCTATACAAGTTCGGATATGGGTTATAAACTGGAAAAAAGGAAGATGATATGGC
>JAKSPF010000026.1 GCA_024405065.1 Sphaerochaetaceae bacterium
TTCTGCCCGAATCAACCCTGTCTTTTATGAAATCAGGGGATTCCGATGAAGTAATGAAACGGATAAAATCAGGATCTTGATAGGGGGGGGCAATTTTCAAAACTTCTCACGGATAATAGGTTTACTCGGATACTGTTGCTGTTCTTTTTAAAGTTGCTCTTTTGAGAAAAGATGCGCCTATTATAACGGAAGCGGAAATGTTAACCAGCTCTATTACGGGAATTTCCGACTTGAATTCAATGCTTTCAACTATCAGCAACATGGCGTGGATGATTATCAATGTCTTTGTGTTACCGGTTTTAAGATAATATCCCAGCAAAAGTATTCCGCTTGCAAAGCTTTCCAATACGGACATTACGGAAAGGGAAACGCCTTCTACTATGAATGTGAAAATTCTGCAAACGGAATAGATTGCTATCAGCACGGCACAGTCTGAAAATCCCAGAACCCCTCCTTCTCTGAACAAATGACACCCGTTCACTCTGAAATGCAGCTCTTCACACGTTGCAGTTATAAGACTTAAGGGAACTATTGTCCAGGAAACGTCTTTTTGTATTTTGAAACCGTTTAAGGTAAATATAAGAAAAACAGGGATGACAGCCATCAAAAAGGAATAAATATTTGCAGGTTTTTCAGTCAATTCTTCACTGCCCCAAAGTCTTATGAAATAGAAGGCAATGATACAACACTGAACCGCAACCTCAATCATAAAGTTAACCTTCAGTGTATGTTGCATCATCCATGAACCGAAGATGCTGAAGGTAAATAAAACCGACTCAAGTGCAAATAAAATCGATTCTTTCAGAAACTGATTATTGTTGTCTTTCATAAAATAAATACTCCCGATACTCCTCCCCGGACAACATTCAAAATTTTTTTCTGCAGGCTACTTTTTGCAATCTAAGTTGTTTTCTCATAAGCAGTTGCCATGAAAGGTGAGTGTCAGATACGGGAAGTGACCGTTGCAAGTCCGCCTTGCGCAGTCTCCCTGTAAATGTAGGGGAGGGCTTCTCCGGTTTCCATCATTACTGCAACAACCTCATCAAATGTTATTCTGTGCCTTCCGTCTGACAGAAGAGCGTAGGCTGCATGATTCAGAGCTCTGGTAGTTGCCATTGCATTTCTTTCTATGCAGGGAATCTGAACCAGACCCATCATCGGGTCACAGGTAAGTCCGAGGTGATGTTCCAGACCCATTTCCGCAGCGTATTCTATTTCATATACCGTTCCGCCTAAAAGCTGAGTGGCGGCGGCACCTGCCATTGCACACGCAACTCCGATTTCTCCCTGACAGCCGACTTCAGCACCGGAAATTGAACCGTTCTGTTTAACAAGGTTTCCTATCATCCCTGCGGTGAGCAATGCTCTGTAAATTTTTGTGTCGGAAATGTTGTAGCTTTTCTGAAGAAAGTGAAGAACTCCGGGAAGTACACCGCAACTGCCGCAGGTAGGAGCTGTCACAATCATGCCGCCGCCTGCATTTTCCTCCGCAACGGCTAATGCGTAACTGATGGCTTTTGATGTACTTCCCAAAGGACCTGAAAAGTCACATGCCTTGGAGTGATAATTACAGGCCTTTCTTGCAAGCTTCAAGCCGCCCTGCAAGACTCCCTCTGCCTCAATTCCCCGCAGTATGGATTCCTTCATAACAGTCCACACTTCCTTCATATAATCCATTATCGCATCATCTTCATACTTGAGGCAGATTTCCCAGATTTGAACTCCCTCTTTTTCGCAGTAAAGCAGAATCTTGTCCATTCGGGTCAGCAGAGAGGGGTAGATGTCACTTGACTTTGTATCAAAATTTTCATCAGTTACCACCTTACCTCCACCTGTTGAGTAATATGTCTTTTCCGCTGTCTTTTTTCCCGACAGGTCAAAAGCACAGAACTCAAGTGCATTAGAATGTTTGGGTTTGAACTCATTGTATTTCCAGATAATTTCCAGTTTTCTTTGACCGAACTCCTGTTGGATGGCTTTATCGGTGAGGTGCCCTTTTCCTGTGAGTGCAAGACTTCCGTAAAGGCTGCAGGTATATCTGTCTGCGTCCGGATTTTCCTCAAGAAACTGCTTTGCTGCAAAGCGCGGTCCCATTGTGTGACTGCTTGATGGACCGTAACCGATTCTGTAAAGTTCTCTTAAAGACTGCATCTTAACACCTCACCGATATAGTAATTACAAAGTGGTTTTTATACAATCGCTCTATAATCAAAGAGCAGTGATTGTACCGTCCGAGAACAGATAAGCAGGTCCGTAAAGCCTGTCATTGATAAAGTAACTTCCGTCCGGCAATCCGTAGATTTTTCTTTTTTTGCTGTCCGGCAATACAATATCCCTGATTATGTGAAAGCCGTCCAGTTTTTCTCCGCAAATCAGATTGAAGTGCGGAAACACCATTATATCCGTCAGGGCGAGTCCGGAAATGAACCGTTCAAACCTGCTGTCAAGAGCCTCTCCTTCAAGCTCCGGTGCACAGTAAACCGTTGATGCACTGTTCATTGTACCTGCACTTATACCCATTACGGTTCCGTTGAACGTATTGAGAATCTCTTTCAGTCCGATTTTCCTGAAAAAGCGGTTTTGTGTCGGAACATGACCTCCTGCAAGAACTGTAAAATCGGAATCGGCAATGATTTCTGCGGCATTTTCTGCATTTCTTCCGTCAACTACGGTAAAACGTGCAAAATCAAAACCGCTGCATCTGAAATCGTCAAGTAGGGTTGCCGCATATTCGTCAGTTAAATCCGGCATATCCGGTTCGGATGCCACATAAGCAACATTCCCGCCGTCTTTTACCAGCGGACGAAGGTTTTCAATGAAGTTGTTTGCGGGATTCAACCCGCCGTGAAGTTCCAGTCCCGGACTGCTTGTAAGAATTGTAACCATAAAAACATTATATCACGGAAATCCAAATTCATTCTTCACAAAGCATAGTTTTGAAAGTTCCTCAAAAATTAAATTTTTCCGAAAATATCCGTGTTTTATGTTTACGGAGGAGACTATGAAAAAAATGTTTTTACTTGTTTTATCGGTTCTGTTGCTCTGTTCATGTACGGAAAACCGGATGCACAGGACAGTGAAGATTGAAATTCCCGTGCATCCGTGGGAAAGGAAAAGTGACAGAAAACTGTGGTACAGTCTTGAATGGACGGACGGCACGGAACTGAAAAGACTTCATATTGATGAAAAGACACGGGTTGCTGAAATTCCCGTAGCTGCAGGACAGACCGTGTATGTATGCGCATATCCTTTGGGTGAAATGCTTGCCTTCGGAACCGCTGTAACACCGTTGTTTTCTTCATCAACGGCTGTTTTGGATCAGAACGGCGGAGTGCTTGCTGACCTTCTGATCAACATTGACAGGGAGGCTTCTTCTCAGGTGAATTTTGACAGACTCTTTGCAGAGGCATCTGCAAAGACAGAAGATTTCAGATTTCTTGATATGTCTCAGATTGCCGTTGATGTGAATAACGGAGCTCTGAAAAAATCTTCACTGAAAACGATTGGCGGTTATGACATTGAACCTTTTGAAGTCGTCAGGGGACAGTGGGTAAGTGAGTTTGCTTTGAGCTGGAGTTTCATTGCCTCTGAGGGACCAACACCGCCTATGACTCTTCCGCCGGGCGTGTTCCGCTGGTACAATCCGGAAAAAAACATGGAACTCAGAATAGTTGTGGGAGATAACGGTGATATATTCCACTATGAGAGAACATCCCTCATTCCGCAGACCTGAGAAAAACCTGCAAAAGAAAGTTCAGAATTTATGAATGTAATTTTGCAATTGGCTCGGTATTATGTTAAGATAAAAATCGGAATCGGGTGTTTTGCCCAAAAAATTTCAAAAAGGAGAAAAAGAAAAAAATGAAGAAATTCACACAAGTACTGTCTGTACTCGTTCTTGTCTGTGTTCTTCTGGTTTCATGTGGCGGCAACAAGAAGACTTCTGCAACAGTTTCTTCTGCAGAACCCGTAAAAACTGCAGGTACATCAACAGAAGCCGGAAACGTAAAATCGGCAGAAATCAGCAAAGATGTCAAGTACAAAGACACAGTTGTCATCGGCGTTGCAAATGACATAACAACACTTGATCCTCAGGGATCCAACACGGATGCCAACATGATGGCTTTCTATCTCACACATGAAAGACTTGTCAACGTTGACCCCGATACAAATCAGGTCATTCCCGGGCTCGCAGAAAGTTGGACGGTATCTGAAGACGGGTGTACATACGTATTCACACTTCCTGCCGATGCAACATTCACGGACGGTTCAAAACTCACGGCTGCGGACGTAAAGTTCACGTATGACAAGGCCAAAAATTCATCATTTGCTTCACAGAAAGTAGCAGACGTCAAATCAGTAAGAGTCATTGATGACACACACGTTGAAGTTGTTCTTTCAAAGGCAAATCAGGACTGGATCACACTCATGGCTCACGGCGGTATGTCAATCATGTCTGAAGCCGCATGTACGGCAAATCCTGAAAAAGGACCGTATCTCGGATCCGGTATGTTTGCTCTTGACGAATGGAAACCCGGTGATTTTGTATCATTCGTAAGGTATGAAAATTACAGAAAAGGTTCTGCTCCTACAAAGAAGATAATCTTTAAGCTCTTCAAGGAAGCATCAACAAGACTCATTGCTCTCCAGACGGGTGAAATTGACGTATGTATTGATCCGTCAACAACAGACCTTGAGAGAATCAAATCAGATGCAAAGCTTGAACTTGTCCAGACTCCTGACGTGGTTCTTCTTTACATCCCGATGCAGATGGAAAAGCCCGGTCTCAATAACGTACATGTAAGAAAGGCTCTTGCCTACTGTGCAGATAAGGAAGCTATGGTTCTCGGAGGAAAGGACGGACTGGGAACAGTACATAACAACTACATCAACCGCGGACAGTTCGGTCTCAATCCTAATATTCACGTCTATGAGTACAATATTGAAAAGGCAAAAGAAGAACTCAAGCTTTCAGGTTACAAGCCCAATCAGCTTACATTCAAGATTATGGTTGATAAAGAATTCAAGAAGACCATGGCTCTTATTTTCCAGAACGCATGTGCTCAGGCAGGTATCAACATTGTTCTTGACGAAAGAGAAACGGCTTCACTTAAAGGCTCACTCAATGACGCAGCCCTTGACTATGAAATGTGTATTTATCAGTTCACGGACGATCTCGGAACCGACTACACACTCAGAAACCAGTGCGGTTCAACACGTCAGGCTGACGGAACTCTCAAGAAGAACGGTTCCAACAGACCTAACATGAAAGATGCCAAGTTCAATGAAATGATTGATAAAGCACTTGTTGAAACGGATCCCGAAAAGAGAAAACAGATGTACTATGATGCAGAAAATTACCTTGATGAGGTATGTCCTATGATTCCTATCTGCACATCCTATATCAACATCGGAGTCAAAAAGGGTCTTGCAGGAGCAGTCTGGAAGCCGGATGCAAAGCACGACTACAGATTTATTGCCGTTCCTGAAAACTGATTCGGTTAATCCTCATATCGCAGAGCACTTCGGTGCTCTGCGGTTTTAACAGGCAACTTTCAAAACTGAACTATGTGAAGGATGTTTTGAAAATTGCCGACAAGGAGAAAATATGCATCGCTATATAATCAAGCGACTTATAATGCTTATTCCGGTTCTGCTGGGTGTAGCATTTATTATCTTTGCCATTATGAATGTGGCAGAAGGTGATCCTGTTTATCAGGTAGCCGGTCCCGATGCAACAGAGGAGCAACTTGATGCTCTGCGTGAAGAAATGGGACTTAACGGATCTCTCATACAGAGATACTTCAGATATATCGGAAATCTTCTCCGGGGCGATCTCGGAACGTCATATATAAGCAGGATGGATGTTATGCAGCTTTATCTTCTGCGTCTGCCCAACACACTCAGGCTTGCATCAATTGCAATGGTTGTTGCCGTAATTATTTCGGTTCCGCTCGGTATAGTTGCCGCCGTAAACCAGAATTCATGGAAGGATACCATAGCAATGGTTCTTGCACTGTTGGGTCTTTCAATGCCCAATTTCTGGCTTGGACTTCTTCTCATTATTCTCTTTTCACTTAAACTCGGGTGGTTCCCTTCCGGCGGTGCAGAAGGTGTTGTGAGCGTTGTTCTTCCGGCTGTCACCGTAGGCGTAGGGCTTGCGGCTCTCCTTACAAGAACAACACGTTCTTCAATGCTTGATGTTCTCAGACAGGATTATCTCAGAACCGCACGTGCAAAGGGAGTTTCCGAAAACAATGTTGTCATGCACCACGCTCTCAGAAACGCACTGATTCCCATCATAACAATCTTCGGCGTTCAGTTTTCAAATGTTTTAGGCGGTTCCGTTCTTGCAGAAACGGTATTTGCATGGCCGGGGGTAGGCAGACTGGTTGTTGACGCAATTGATCAGCGTGACATCCCTACTGTTACCGGTGCTCTTGTAATGACAACAATGCTTGTAACCGTTGTCAATCTTCTCGTAGATATCGTATATGCCTATGTTGATCCCAGAATCAAGGCGCAGTACACAAAGTGAGGAGGTGGAATATGTCAGAAAAAACCGGAGTAAAAGCCTCCAAACTTTATAAAAAAAGAAGTACGGTGGACATGGCGTGGAGGCAGCTCAGAAGAAACAAGGGTGCCCTCATCGGTCTTGCTCTGCTTTTTATTATCATTGTGGGTGCTCTTGCGGCTCCTCTGATTTACGATTACAACACGGATGTCATCGGTATGAATGTCAGAGAGAGAATGCAGTGGCCTTCTGCAAAACATCTCTGCGGAACAGATGAACTGGGACGTGATATTTTTGCAAGAATCGTTTACGGCGCAAGGTATTCACTTGCCGTAGGTGTTGTGGCGGTTATCATTGCACTGATTGTCGGTGTTCTTCTGGGTTCTGCTGCCGGTTATATCGGCGGGACTTTTGAAAATGTAGTTATGAGAATATGTGACATATTCTCTTCAATTCCGTCTGTTCTTATGGCTATTGCCGTTGTTTCCGCTTTGGGAAAAAGCACGCTGAACCTGATGATTGCCGTAGGTATTGCAAGTACGGCACCTTTTGTGCGCGTTGCAAGAGCGGCTGTTCTTGTTGTAAGGGGTGAAGAATACGTTGAGGCTGCCCGTGCAATCGGTCAGCCGGACTGGAAAATCGTTCTTATTCACATTATCCCCAACTGTGTTTCACAGATTATTGTTCAGGCCACACTCCGTGTAGGTTCCGCAATTATCTCCGCAGCACAGCTTTCATTCCTGGGGCTCGGAGTTCCTGCCCCTGCACCGGAATGGGGAAGCATGCTTTCCGCCGGAAGACTCTATATCAGAGATTACAGTTACATGACACTGTTCCCCGGTATTGCAATAATGATTACGGTTCTCTGTCTTAACCTTCTCGGTGACGGTCTCAGAGATGCACTTGATCCCAAACTCAAGAGATAAGGAGGTTTGATACTGGTATGGTGAAAGAAGATAAGGAAATTCTGAATATTGAAGATCTTCACGTTCGTTTTGAAACAGAAGACGGTATTGTTTACGCCGTAAACGGTATTAACCTTAAACTCGGTTATAAGAGGACACTCGGTCTTGTAGGTGAAACAGGTGCAGGAAAAACAACCACGGCACTTGCCATGTTACGTCTTGTTCCGGATCCTCCCGGAGTGGTTGAGTGCAGGAAACTTGAAATCAACGGCAGAGATGTACGTGATATTTCCGCAGATGAACTTGAACAGGTCAGAGGCAAGGAAATTTCAATGATCTTTCAGGATCCTATGACTGCCCTGAATCCCGTATTTACGGTCGGTGAGCAGATAGCAGAGTCCATTGAAATCCATGAGAAATGCTCCAAAGAAGACGCAATGAAAAAGGCGGGAGACATGCTTGAATTGGTGGGTATTCCAAGACAGAGGGCAAACGAATATCCCCATCAGTTCTCCGGCGGAATGAAACAGCGTGTTGTCATTGCAATTGCCCTTGCCTGTAATCCCAAGCTTCTTATTGCCGATGAGCCGACAACAGCACTTGATGTGACCATACAGGCTCAGGTTCTTGAACTTATGACGGAACTCAAAGAGAAGTATGACACATCAATGATTATGATTACGCATGATTTGGGAATCGTTGCGGAGGTCTGTGATGATGTTGCGGTTATGTATTCGGGCAGAATTGTTGAGCAGGGTTCTCTTGAAGAGGTGTTCGGAAAGACAATGCATCCCTACACGGAAGGTCTTTTCAATTCACTTCCCAACATCAAGAACCGTCAGGCAAAACTCAAACCTATTCACGGGCTTATGCCGGATCCCACGGAAATTCCCGTAGGATGTCCTTTTGCTCCAAGGTGCAATTATGCAACAGAAGCCTGTAAAAAAGCAATTCCCGAACTTAAATGCGCAGGCGGTACACACCTTGTTGCATGTTCTGCCTATGAACGTGACCCTGAATTCAGGATTGACAGGAGTAAGAAAAATGGCTGATAACATTCTTGAAGTAAAGAATCTTAAAAAGTATTTCAAAACCTCCCGTGGCATGTTGCATGCCGTAGATGATATCAATTTCACAATTGAAAGGGGTAAAACACTGGGTCTTGTAGGTGAATCCGGATGCGGAAAATCCACAACGGGAAGGGTGATTCTCAGACTCATTGAACCCACAAGCGGTGAAGTCCTTTTTGAGGGTAAGGATGTGACAAAACTTTCCAAGAGGGAAATGCGTCACATGAGAAAGGATATGCAGATTATTTTTCAGGATCCGTTCTCATCCCTTGATCCCAAGAAAACTGTAAGTCAGATTATTGCCGAGCCTATCAGAGAAAACAGAATTCTTACCGGAAAAGAAAATATAGAACGCAGAGTTCTTGAGCTTATGGAAACAGTCGGTCTTGCAGAAAGGTATATCAACACATATCCTCATGAACTGGATGGCGGCAGAAGACAGAGAATCGGTATTGCCCGTGCTCTTGCAATGGAGCCTAAACTTATAATCTGTGACGAGCCGGTGTCTGCTCTTGATGTAAGTATTCAGGCACAGATTCTGAATCTTCTTAAAGAACTTCAGGAAAAACTCGGTCTTACATACATTTTCATCACGCATGACCTCAGTGTTGTAAATCATTTCTCCGATGATATTGCAGTCATGTATCTCGGTCAGATTGTTGAAAAAGCGCCCGCAGAGGAACTGTTTGAACATCCTGTTCATCCGTACACTCAGGCACTTCTGTCGGCAATTCCCATTCCCGAACTCGGACACAGAAGAGAGCGTGTAAAACTCAAGGGTGAAATTACAAGTCCCGTTGAACCGCCTGCGGAGTGCAGATTTGCAAAACGCTGTCTTGAATGTAATGAGAAAATCTGTAAAGCTTCGGTTCCCAAACTTATTGAGATTTCTCCTAATCATTTTATTGCCTGTCCCCTGAAACAGCAGGAAATGGGTTTTAAGATTTGAACATAACTCAAAGGCAGGTGTTTTACCGGCACTTGCCTTTTTGCATTTCTCTACACAACAACATGGTACGTAAATTTCTTATAAAATATCACACAGATGCTGAGATCACCGCTTTTCTGCAGAAAAACGCACGGGAAGGCTACATTCTTACCGGTGTGA
This sequence comes from Sphaerochaetaceae bacterium, assembly GCA_024405065.1. Lineage (GTDB taxonomy): Bacteria > Spirochaetota > Spirochaetia > Sphaerochaetales > Sphaerochaetaceae > JAKSPF01. The sequence goes on from JAKSPF010000026.1 coordinate 9,598, forward strand.
AAGGAAACGATTTTAACTTTGAAAAGCGTACTTTTGACGGACGCCGGCTCTGTGCATTGACGTTGTATCGTACCGGCAGTGAATTTTCCACGGAACTTCAAATCAGGGAAAAACTTACTGAAATCAGAAAGAACGGTTGGGACTGTATCTGCATCGGTAAGCCGGAAAATCTGAAAGACAGCCGGCGTCACGTCTACCTGATAGAGGAAAAAAACGGCTCTTTCCTCCCTGTTTCGGATGAACGCAGTGAAAAAAGGGCTCAGATCAGGGGCAAGTTCAAAAGCATTTCAAACCTTCTCCTGTGTGCTCTGTATGTGAGTGCACTGGTCTTTCTGTTTTCAACTTCTCTTATTAAGGTTGTAACAAATAACCTGTACATTGTATTTGCCGCTGTTTTTACACTTCTTCTGACCGTATGCGGCGTTCTCTGTCTTGCAGCCTTTATAAACTGTTTCTTCATCGGTAAAAAAAACAGAATTCTGGATATTTCCACACAAATTACAGCGTATGCCCTTATTCTGTTTGCACTGTTTCTGGCTGCCGATTCGTTTCTGCATGACAGAGGAAAATCGGAGAGAATTAAAATAGGGACTTCCGTATATCATCTGTATTCTGACGATATCCCGGTAAGACTTGAAAATCTCGGCGCAGACACTTCCGGAAAATACAGAACCTCAAGATACATATCGTCCGAATCCTTTGTTGCCGGAGAAATTTACTGCTTTGATGAGAGCTTCGGAGTTCAGGAAGGATCTACTGTTTACGATAATTCGCAGAAGACCGGTGTTTCTTTCATCAGTTATACGGTGTTTACTTCAAAATCTGCATTTTTACGTGATACGGTTGCTTCACAGGTAATTCCCCACAGTTCCGTACGCAGACCGGATATGGAAAAAAGTCTCGGAGCAGACCTTGTATTTGAATCACAGACAGGTGCTTATTCCGTTTGCTGCGGTAACAGTATTCTTATTATAAAAAGCGGCTTTGCTCTTACCGCTGACAGCCTGCGTCTGTTTGTAGAAACGCTGTTCTGAATTTTTTGAGCCAATTGGCTCTTGTTCTTTCTTTCAAAACTTCCGCTGCCGATGTACACATAAAACCGTTATAATCAGATTGACAAGTGCAAAAACAACAAAAGTAATCAGATAAGCAGATTTTGGTGCAATTCTTTTCAACAACAGGAGATCCACAGAAAGCCCCGTGACCCACTGGAAGAACAGAGTTCCGAGACTGGAACAGAAATTCATAAAGCCGGTAATAGATGATGAGATAGTGTCATCGGATATTTCCCTTACGTATGATGTCTGCTGAATACATATATCGCCGACAGAAAAACCGAGTATGAAATCACATATCAGGCAAACGGAAACAGAGGTAAGATGTGATAGGGAAATCAGTAATGCACTGATTGCAAAGAAATATTCACTTATGATTGTGCTTCTCACTCTGTTCATGGAATTCGGTTTGAGTCTTTCGGAAAAGAAAGTTCCGCACATAAGTCCCACACTCACCAAAGTGGCACTCAGCCCTGAAAGTTGAGTTTTGTCGGGGAATGCAAACGCCATCCATTTTGCGCTCCACAGCCCCTGATAGGAATGTTGAATTGAATTGTAAAAAATCCAGCTCAGTGTTACGAGAATCAGAACAGGGCTTTTTATGACAGACTTTGCCGTAAGTGAAATCTGTCTGAATATTTCAGTTGTCCCCACACTGTTACGCTTTGTAACTGTTTTTCCTGTAAGTAACAAACCCACGGAAACGGTGAGCATTATAACCGCCAGATACAGAAAACCATGAGCAATGCCGACCCG
>JAKSPF010000027.1 GCA_024405065.1 Sphaerochaetaceae bacterium
AACGGTTAGAGCACTGGTCTCCAAAACCGGGTGTTGGGGGTTCGAATCCCTCCTGCCCTGAAGTATCTCTGTTAAGGAGTTTGAAATGAAGAAGCTTTTTAAGTACCTAAAGGAATGCAGACTTGAGATGAAGAAAGTTGCATGGCCCAACAAGACCACAATTTTTTCATCTACAAAGATTGTCATTGTTTCAACGGTGATTTTTGCCGCACTTTTGGGGCTTGTGGATTTCCTTCTCCTCAAAGTAGTTTATCTTATTTTTTGAGGAATCGGGCAATGGCAAGAGGCTGGTATGCGGTACATACTTACTCAGGGTATGAGCAGAAGATTGAACGTCTGGTCAGGAGAATGATGGAGGCGGATTCTGATTTTGCAAAGGTTTGTCTTGATGTTAAGGTGCCGTTTGAGACCCTTATTGAGACAAAGGACGGTGTAAGAAAAGAGTCCAAACACAAGGTTCTTCCCGGATATATTCTTATAGAGTTGGATCTTCCCGAGGATGAAACGTGGAAGAATTACACCACTCAGATAAAGAAGATACAGGGTGTGACCGGTTTTCTTACAGCTACAAGGGCTGCAAGACCGCTTCCGCTTTCAAGAGATGAGATGGATAACATCCTCAGAAAAACAGGGGAAATCAGGGCTGAAAAAGTTTTCAAACCCAAACAGAATTTTGAGCTCGGAGAAACGGTCAGCATTACGGATGGTCCGTTTTCCGGCTTTACCGGTGTCATTGAAGAAATCAATCTTGAGAGAAATCGCATAAAGGTTGTTGTTGAGATTTTCGGCAGACCTACTCCTGTTGAGATTGAATTCGGTCAGGCTGAAAAAATCTGACGATGTCGCCGCCGTTCCGCATTGCGGGTGTTGTGGTTCGGAATTGTTTATACATATGCCCGTTGCATTGAATTACTCCTCTTCGGGAATTCAGGTGTGAGGTGTGCGGAATCTTCAGGCTAGCGGTTGATTCGGTGCCGAAGTGCGTGGGTTTACCGAAAAGGTGGGAGCCTGCCGGTATGGCGGGCGTTAATACCAGCGTGAAGGTCTGAAATTTTCCGCCAGCTCAGGCAAGACCTTGCACGTAAGGAGAAAAATATGGCAAAGAAAGTTACTGCAATAATCAAGTTGCAGTGTCCGGCTCAGAAGGCCACTCCGGCACCTCCTATCGGTCCGGCTCTCGGTCCTCACGGAGTCAGTGCTCCTCAGTTTGTTCAGCAGTTCAACGACAGAACAAAGAACTTTGAGGCGGGACTCGTAATTCCGGTAGTTCTGACAGTTTACGCAGACAAGACATTCTCTTTCATTCTTAAAACTCCGCCTGCTGCCGTTCTCATCAAAAAGGCTCTTCACCTTGAGAAAGCAAGCGGTGTTCCAAACACTGAAAAGGTCGGAAAACTCACTCAGGCTCAGCTTGAGGAGATTGCAAAGACCAAGATGCCAGATCTGAATGCAAATGACATTGAGGCTGCAAAGCACATCATTGCAGGTACTGCCAGAAGCATGGGCGTGGAGGTGGAGAAATGAAGCACGGAAAGAAGTATCTTGAAGCAGCTAAGAAGTTGGACAGAGAAAAGCTTTATTCTGTGGATGAGGCAGCAAGCCTCGTCAAGGAAATGGCTTTTGCAAAGTTTGACGAAACGGTTGAACTCCACATCAAACTTATGCTCAAAAAGAGTCAGAGCGTAAGAGATACCGTGGTTCTTCCCAATCAGTTTTCGGCTGAAAAGCGCATACTTGTGTTTGCTAAGGGAGATAAAGCTCAGGAGGCTTTGGATGCCGGTGCAACATATGTAGGTGATGCAGAACTGATTGAGAAAATCAGAACCGGATGGATGGACTTTGATATTGCTGTTGCTACACCTGACATGATGAAGGATGTAGGTCGTCTCGGTCCTGTTCTCGGAAGAAGAGGGCTTATGCCGAACCCCAAGACACAGACTGTCACGATGGACATTAAGGGTGCTCTTGAGGAACTGCGCAAGGGAAGAACCGAATTCCGTTCAGATAAGACGGGTGTTGTGCATATGGCTATCGGCAAGGTTTCAATGGATGCTGACAAGATTGCCGAAAACGCAAAGGTTGCAATCAAAGAGATTTTCAGAAGAAAGCCCTCTGATGCAAAAGGTGATTTTGTTGTGAGTACGGCCATTGCTTCAACAATGGGTCCGGGTGTCATCGTTGATACCAAAGAGTTTGTTTGACAGGTAGGGTGAAAGATATGGAATATCAGACAAGAATCAATGAAACAAAAGAAGCTGCGGTAAAACAGCTTAAAGATGAATTCAGCCAGTACTCCGGATATATCTTTGCAGACTATCGCGGTCTTACAGTTGCTCAGATTACGGATTTGAGAAAACAGCTCAGAGCCAAAGAGGCTGCGTGCCGTGTTGTTAAAAACCGTTATGCAAAGATTGCGTTCAAAGAACTCGGTCATGACGGACTTGACAGTCAGATGGTAGGTCCTACCGCTGTTGTTTTGGCGAACAATGATCAGAATGCTGTTGCAAAGATTGTTGTTGAGACGCAGAAATCTTCCGGTGATAAACTCAAAATCCGCGGTGGAATTCTTGATGGTGAGTTTTTTGATGCCGATCAGGTTGTTGCTTATTCCAAGCTGCCCGGTCGTCTTGAGCTTATCAGCATTCTTATGGCTACGATGAAAGCTCCTGTACAGAAACTTGCTGCAACCCTTCTTGCCTATAAAGACAAGTTGGAAGGCGGTGCTTCTGCAGAAGCGGAGAAAAGTGAAAACTGACGTTCTTAGTCTTCACATGTAATCAAACTACGGACGTTATTACAAAAGAAAAAGGAGAAGTTAATTATGGTTACAAAAGATGAAATTCTTGAAGCTGTTGCCAACATGACAGTTATGGAAGTTTCCGAGCTTATTAAGGCTATGGAAGAAAAGTTCGGTGTTACAGCTGCTGCTGCAACAGTTGCAGTTGCTGCCGGTCCTGCAGCAGGTGCTGCGGAAGAAGCAGAAGAAAAGACAGAATTCAACGTTGTTCTCAAAGGTTTTGATCCTGCAAAGAAAATCGGTGCCATCAAGGCTGTCAGAGCCTGTGTCCCCGAATTGGGTCTTAAAGAAGCTAAGGATCTTGTTGAGGCAGGCGGAACAGTTAAGGAAGGTGTTTCCAAGGCTGATGCTGCAGATATGAAGGCCAAACTTGAGGCTGAAGGCTGCACTGTTGAGATTCAGTAATTGAATTTATCGGGAGCCACCTGTGCCTTTCAGGTACAGGTGGATTTCTGTCCTTTTACGACACCACCAAATTTTACGGGGGTACATAATGGTTGCCGAACGCAAACCGATTAACAGAACTTACATAGGAGCTGAGTACGAGGAAGTATGTGAGCTCCCTGATCTGATTGGAATTCAGAAGGAATCGTATGAAGGTTTCCTTCAGAGTAAAAAGCTTATGAGCGGTGAGCCTCTTGATGAAAACTGCGGACTTGAGGAAGTTTTCCGTTCAATTTTTCCGATAGAAGGCCCCAACGGTGAGATGACTCTCAATTATGAGTCATATACGTTGGATTTTGATAATATAAAGTACAATGAAATTGAATGTAAGAAGAAAGGTCGGACATATAGTGTGCCTCTCAAGGCTGTAATCAGTCTTGGTATTTCCGCAAATGACGAACTCAGGGAGAAGGAAATCTTTTTGGGTGATATTCCTCTTATGACCGATCGCGGAACTTTTGTAGTTAACGGTGCAGAGAGGGTTGTTGTAAGCCAGATTCACAGATCTCCGGGTGTTATTTTTTCTTATGAAAAAGTCACCGGTTCAAGTGAAAAAGACAGAAGTGTCTATTCTTCACGTATAATTCCGTATCGCGGAAGCTGGCTTGAATTTGAAATTGACGAAAAAAAACAGGTTATTGCTGCCAAGATTGACCGTAAGAAGAAGATTCTCGGGACTCTTTTTCTCAGGGCAATAGGTATCAATACCCGTGAAAAGATAATTTCCGCTTTCTATAAAACCAGAGAGGCGGAACTGAAAAATGATGATGAACATAAAGGTCTTCTTGAAGGAAAATATCTTGCCAAGGATATTTTCATTGAAATTGAGGAAGGCGGAAAAAAACTGAAGAAGAAGGAGTTGCAGGCGGGGAGCAAACTTCTTATTGCAGATATTGAGCATCTTATTGAAATAGGTGTGGATCGTATTGAAGTTGTTGATATGGAGTCTGAAGATTCTCTGCACAGCAACATGATTCTGAACTGTTTTGAGATGGAAGAAGCAAAGTACACCAGACCTGATATCAGTGATGAACCCACAAAGGAAGATGTACTTACAAGTATATATGCAGTTCTGATGCCCGGTGAGATTATAACGGTTGAAAGAGGGGAGAGAGAACTCAATGAGATGTTCTTTTCCCAGAGACGTTATGACCTCGGTACTGTGGGGCGTTATAAACTGCAGAAGAAATTCCACGCAGGTGAAGAGGATACGGAATATAACGAAAACCTCACCACACTTACTCCTGAAGATATTGTCAACACGATGCGATATCTTATCAGGGTCTATATTCACGAGGAAAATATTGATGATATTGACCATCTGGGAAACAGAAGAGTCAGGAGTGTAGGTGAGTTGCTTCAGCAGCAGCTCAAGGCTGCATTTTCACGGATGGAGCGAACGGCCAAGGAGAGGATGAATGCAACTCAGGATGATCAGAAACTTTCACTGAGACCGCAGGATCTGATTTCCAATAAACCGATTGTGGCTGCAATAAAGGACTTCTTCGGGTCTTCACAGTTCTCCCAGTTCATGGATCAGATAAATCCCCTTGCGGAACTTACCCACAAGAGAAGACTTACCGCCTTGGGAAACGGCGGACTTAACCGTGACCGTGCAGGTTTTGAGGTAAGAGATGTTCATTATACTCATTACGGTCGTATGTGCCCGATTGAAACTCCTGAAGGACCTAATATCGGTCTTATTGTTTCCCTTGCCAATTACACTAGAATAAACAAGCATGGATTCCTTGAAACTCCGTACAGAAAAGTTGTGGACGGTAAGGTTACAAAGGAAGTCAGATATCTTGATGCCAATGATGAGGAAAAATATTTCATTGCACAGGCAAATGCCAAAGTCAACAAGAACGGAACATTTGCGGAAGATGATATTCCTGTAAGAAACAGAGGTGATTACACAACCAGAAGAGCCGGAGACTCTGAAATCAAATATATGGATGTTTCTCCGAAGCAGGTTGTGTCTGTTGCTGCGTCATTGATTCCATTCCTTGAACATGATGATGCCAACCGTGCTCTGCTGGGCTCCAATATGCAGAGACAGGCGGTGCCTCTTGTGTTTCCCGAGGCACCGAGGGTAGGTACCGGAATGGAGCGGAAGACGGCTTATGATTCAGGTGTTCTTGTAAAAGCTGAAAGAGCAGGCCGCGTTATTTACGTTTCTTCAACGAGAATTGAAATTGCTCAGGATTGTCTTGATATTACAGAACTCGGAGGTGAAGAGCCTGTTGTTAAGTTCGGAGACAAGGTTACAAAGTCTTCAAATGTTGCAAAGGGCATAAAATCAAAAGGAGCCGGAACTGTTCTTCACGCCTCATCTCAGATGGTGGTTACTGCACCTGACAGTGAAATTTTCGTCCAGAATATTCCTGCAAAGCAGAGCGATTATGAGAGAACGGTTGTTGTCAAAGTCGGTGATATTGTCAATGAAAAAGATATGATTGTTTCTGATGTCAGGGAAAAGAATGACAGAAACAGGACTTCCGACAGAAGGGATATAAAGGCAAAGGCAACAGGTTATGTCCTTGCCGTTTCTCCGAACAGTGTTACCATCGGAAAAATTGATAACTACCGCATTCAGAAATTTCAGAGAACAAACAATGATACCTGCTTCACTCAGACACCGATTGTTGATTACGGACAGTATGTCAATGCCGGTGATGTGATTGCAGACGGTCCTGCAACGGATCGCGGAGATCTTGCACTCGGAAGGAACATTCTTGTAGGGTTTGTTCCGTGGAACGGTTACAATTACGAAGATGCGGTTCTCATTTCAGAGCGTGTGGTGAAGGAGGATATTTACTCTTCAATACACATTAAGGAATTTACAATTGACGTCCGTGAGACAAAGCTCGGACCTGAACGTCTCACCAAGGATATTCCCAACGTTGGGGATGGCATGACCAAAAAACTGGATGACGAGGGTATCGTCAACATAGGTACAATGGTTCATCCGGGTCATATCCTTGTAGGAAAGGTGACACCGAAAAGTGAAAGCGATACAACGCCGGAGTTTAAGTTGCTCAATTCAATTTTCGGTGAGAAGGCAAAAGAAGTCAGAGATACATCACTTAAAGTTCCTCACGGAACAGAAGGTATTGTAATTGACGTTCAAAGGCTTAAAAAAACCGACAGTGATGAACTGCCGCCGGGAGTGGACGAAACGATCAAGGTTCTTATTGCTACAAAGAGGAAGCTCAGACAGGGTGACAAGATGGCAGGTCGTCATGGAAATAAGGGTGTTGTTTCAAGGATTCTTCCTGAAGAAGACATGCCGTTCATGGAAGACGGAACACCGCTTGATGTGTGTCTCAATCCGCTCGGAGTTCCGTCAAGAATGAACATAGGTCAGCTTATGGAAACACAGTTGGGCTGGGCTGCGGTCAAACTTGACCAGTGGTATTCTTCTCCTGTTTTCCAAAGTGCAACAATGGAGCAGATTGAAGCAAAATGCCGTGAAGCCGGACTTCCTGAAAATTCAAAAATAAAATTGTATGACGGACGAACCGGTGTGCCGTTTGTTAATCCGGTGTTCTGCGGGTATATTTATTATCTGAAACTGCATCACCTTGTTGACGACAAGATGCATGCAAGAAGTACGGGTCCGTATTCTCTTGTGACACAGCAGCCGCTCGGAGGAAAAGCACAGTTCGGCGGTCAGAGGCTCGGAGAAATGGAAGTTTGGGCTCTTGAGGCTTACGGTGCTGCAAATACATTGCAGGAGTTGCTTACAATCAAGAGTGATGATATGAACGGACGTGTAAAGATTTATGAATCTATTGTGAAGGGTGAACCTTCAATTAATGCAGGAATGCCCGAAGCGTTCAACGTTCTTGTTCAGGAAATCAGAGGGCTTGCACTTGATATGAGTGTTTACGATTCTAAGGGAAAGCAAGTAGCACTGACCGAACGTGATGAAGAGATCATCAGCAAAAAAGGTCAGAATTGAGAGGAGAGGCAGAGATGAAGGAAATACAGGATTTTGATAGTGTGATGATTAAGCTTGCCTCTCCCGAGCAGATTTTGGCTTGGTCCTATGGAGAGGTTAAGAAACCGGAAACCATAAATTACAGGACTCTCAGACCGGAGAGAGAGGGTCTTTTCTGTGAAAAGATTTTCGGTACCACAAAGGAATGGGAGTGTTACTGCGGAAAATTCAAGTCAATAAGATACAAGGGTGTTGTATGTGACCGTTGCGGTGTTGAAGTTACAAACGTGAAGGTGCGTCGTGAAAGAATGGGGCATATTACTCTTGCTTCACCGGTGTCTCACATCTGGTATTACAGAAGTGTTCCGTCTCGGATGGGTTATCTTCTTGATTTGGGAAGAAATGCTTTGCAGAGCGTACTTTATTATGAAAAGTACATCGTGATTAACCCCGGAGAAGAGAACAGGGGTAAACAGGTTGAACTCAGTAGTGGTAAAACCATAGAGCTGAAGGAAAGACAACTTCTTACGGAAGAGGATTACCTTGAGTTGAGGGACAAACTCGGTGATACGTTTACCGCAGGTATGGGGGCCGAAGCCATAAGGACTCTTCTTGAGAGACTTGACCTCAAGGCAATCAGTGAAGAGCTGAGGGCAAAAATGAGGGAAAAGGGTGAGAAGGCAGACAAAAAACTTCTCAAAAGAATTGAGGTGGTTGAAAACTTCCTTGCCTCAGATAACCGCCCGGAGTGGATGATTCTCACGGTTATCCCCGTGATTCCGCCTGATTTGAGACCTATGGTTCAGCTTGACGGCGGACGTTTTGCTACAAGTGACCTCAATGATCTTTACAGAAGGGTAATTAACAGAAACAACCGCCTTCAGCGTCTTATGTCTCTTCACGCTCCCGATATTATTGTGAGAAATGAGAAGAGGATGCTTCAAGATGCGGTTGATGCTCTTTTTGACAACTCAAAACGTAAAAGAGGTGCGGTAAAAGGCGCAAACAGCAGACCTTTGAAGAGCCTATCCGATATGTTGAAAGGTAAACAGGGAAGATTCAGACAAAATCTTCTCGGAAAACGTGTTGACTATTCCGGACGTTCTGTCATTGTGGTAGGACCGGAGTTGAGAATTCATCAGTGCGGACTTCCCTCAAAGATGGCACTTGAACTTTACAAGCCTTTCCTTATGAAAAAGCTTGTTCAAAGCGGTGTTGCATCAAACGTAAAGAAAGCAAAGACCATAGTTGAGCAGGAAACCAATGAAGTCTGGGCTGTTCTGGATGAGGTTGTTAAGGAACATCCGGTTATGCTCAACAGAGCACCCACGCTTCACCGTTTGGGTATTCAGGCCTTTGAACCTGTGCTTGTTGACGGTAAAGCCATTAAACTTCACCCGCTCGTGTGTCATGCATTCAACGCAGACTTTGACGGTGACCAGATGGCTGTTCATGTTCCTCTTACACAGGCTGCAAGACTTGAGTGTTGGACTTTGATGCTTTCTGCAACCAACCTTCTTGACCCTGCAAACGGAAAACCGATTGTTTATCCGTCTCAGGATATGGTTTTGGGCATCAACTATCTTACCAGAGCAAAGGCAAATGATGTCGGTGAGGGAAGATATTATGACAATATTGATGAGGTACAGATGGCAATTGAGAATAATGTACTCTCATATAACGCAAAGATAGGTTACACCTTGCCTGACGGAACACGATATACGTTTCCTCGCAATGAGGAGGATTACACAACCCCCGGAAGGTTGCTTTTCTACAATGCGCTTCCACCTGTTGACGGAATCAATTTTCAGTACTGTAACAAGTGCTTCGGAGATAAGGAGCTGAAAAAACTCATTTCACTTGCAATGAAGAACACTACCAACTCAACGGTGTGTAAATTGGTTGATGCAATCAAGGATGTGGGTTACAAATACGCTACTGTGTTCGGTGCTACAATCGGTTTGTCGGACATGATAATTCCGGAGGCCAAGAAAGATATCATTGAGGCTGCCAACAGAAAACAGGCTGAAGTTCTTGACCAGTATCATCACGGTCAGATTTCTCAGGAAGAGCGTTACAATACCCTGATATCAACTTGGTCTCAGGCAAATGAGGATTTGGCTGATAAGCTGATGGAGGATATGAAGAAAAGCCAAAACGGCTTTAACCCTCTCTTCCTTATGGCCGATTCCGGTGCAAGAGGTTCAAAAACACAGATCAGACAGTTGGGCGGTATGAGAGGACTTATGGCAAAGCCGAACGGTGACATCATTGAGTTCCCGATTAAGTCCAACTTCAAAGAAGGTCTCTCAATCATTGAATTCTTCATTTCAACAAACGGTGCCCGTAAGGGTTTGTCCGATACTGCATTGAAGACAGCAGAAGCCGGGTATCTCACCAGAAGGCTTGTTGATATTTCACAGGATGTTGTTGTGAATGAAGAAGATTGCGGTACAATCAATGGTATTGAAAGGACTGCAATCAAGGACGGTGATGATGTGATTGCCACATTGTCTGAAAGAATTACCGGTCATTATACTCTTGAGAACGTAATCAATCCGTCAACAGGTGAGGTTATTGTTCCGATAGATCATGAAATTACGGATGAAGAAGCAAAGTGTATTGAAGAAGCAGGAGTAGAAAGCGTTCTTCTCAGATCAGTTCTCACCTGTGAAGCAAAGCACGGAGTCTGTCGTAAATGTTACGGAAGAAATCTTGCTACCAACAGATCTGTTTCTGTCGGTGAGGCCGTAGGTATAATTGCCGCCCAGTCAATAGGACAGCCCGGTACTCAGCTTACCATGAGAACGTTCCATGTGGGAGGAACTGCGTCAACAAGTGCTGAAGAAAACAAAGTTTCTTTCTCACATCCGGTATTCATTACAAAAATCACCGGAAGTACAGTTGAAAGGGCAGAGGATAAGGTAAAACTTTTTACAAGAAAGGGTAGTATTTTCTACCGTGCAGTACTTGATGATTACGGATTGACTTCTTCTGTCAAGGCAATTGTCAAGGACGGGGAGACTGTTTCCGGTAAAGCTGTTCTTTGCAAAGATTCAAAAGGGCATGAATATTGTTGTAATGCACATGGCGGATTTGTCAGAGTGTTGAAGGACAGGGTGATTGTTCTGGGGGCAGAAGAAAAGATAAATGCAAGAACGGGATCTGAACTTAAGGTTTGTGAAGAGGAGTTCCTGCCTGCCGGCGGTACACTTGTTACTTTTGACCCGTTCAGTGAGCCTATTATCAGTGAGTTTGACGGTATGGTCAAATTTGTTGACCTTGTGGCAGGTACGACTCTCATAAAGGAAATCAACGAAGAAACCGGAACCATAGGTTATAGGGTGACTGATCATGTCATTGAATCTGCCGAACCTGCACTGGAGATTGTTGATGAAAACGGTAATCCGTTTAAAGATGAAAAGGGAAAAGTTATCTCTTCTTATCTTTTGCCGGGTTCAACATATATTCAGGTACAGGATGGCGAAATTATTACAAAAGGTCACACCATTGCAAAGCTTCTGACTGCAGGTGCAAAAACAAAGGATATAACCGGAGGTTTGCCTCGTGTAGGAGAGTTGTTTGAAGCCCGTAAACCCAGAAATGTTGCGGTGCTTGCTGCCGTTTCGGGAGAGGTTGAGTTTGGAAAAGTTGTTAAGGGCAAGAGAGAAATTGATGTGATTGATGAGTTCGGAAGGCGTCACAAGCACATGGTTCTTTTGGGGAAGCATATTCTTGTCAGAGACGGAGACCATGTTGAAGCAGCAGAGAGACTCTGTGACGGAAACATAAATCCGCATGATATTCTCGCGATAGCCGGAGAAAACAAACTGCAACAGTTCCTTTTGGATGAAGTTCAGGAAGTTTACAGATTGCAGGGTGTTGATATCAATGACAAACATCTTGGAATAGTTGTCAGACAGATGCTCAAAAAAGTTGAAATTCAGAGGGTCGGAGATACCAGATTCATACTCGGACAGAAGGTTGACAAGTTCCGCTTCCATGAGGAAAACGAAAGGACAATTGCGGAAGGTGGTCAGCCTGCAGTTGCACGTCCTTGTCTTCTCGGTATTACGCACGCATCACTTTCCCGTTATTCCT
>JAKSPF010000028.1 GCA_024405065.1 Sphaerochaetaceae bacterium
CAACCGTCATTTTATGCGTTGCTTCATCAAATACCAAGCCGTTGTTGGCACATTCACTCAAACATCTTTTGCAACCGTGACATCTTCTGGGTGATATTGTCGCTTTTCCGTCTGAATGCATATCCTTTTTTCCGGCACGTGAGCCGCATCCCATTCCCAGATTTTTCAGAGCACCGCCGAACCCGGTACATTCATGTCCTTTGAAGTGAGTAAGGCTGATTACCACATCTGCGTCCATCACAGCCCTGCCGATAAGTGCTTTCTCGGTGAATTCGCAGTCTTTAAGAGGAACGGCAATGTCGTCCGTACCTTTAAGCCCGTCTGCAATAATAACCGGACAACCGACAGTCATCGGAGTAAACCCGTTTTCCCATGCACAGTAAAGATGTTCAAGAGCATTCTTTCTGTATCCCGGGTACATCGTGTTACAGTCTGTAAGAAACGGCTTACCTCCCAGTTCCTTCACAATATCAACAACTGCCCTTACATAATTGGGTCGCAGATAACTTATATTACCGTGCTCGCCGAAATGCATCTTTATTGCAACAAATTTTCCGTTCATGTCAATCTTGTCAATTCCTGCCGTTTTTATAAGCCTTTGCAGTTTGACCGGCATACTTTCACCTTTGTATTGTGTTCTGAAATCCGTAAAATAGACCTTTGATTTTGCCATAATCTCCTCCGTAAGATGTTTTGGTTACTCAATTATCAAACTAAAACCGACAGATGTCTACATACTTGCATGAAAGGAGCCATTTTCAAAATTTCATTCATGAATCCTGAATTTGCCGATTTTTCTTTATGCCGTTAGATTATCCCTATAAAAAGAGCGGTCGAGTTGCCCTCTGAAGAGGAAAGTATGGAAAACATGGAATTTGAAGACAAAGACAAAGCACTTGAAAAATACTGCCGTGATATGACGGCTCTTGCCAAGACAGGCAAAATGGATCCGGTCATAGGCAGAGATGAAGAAATAAGACGAGTGATACAGGTTTTGTCTCGCAAGACAAAAAACAATCCTGTACTGATCGGAGAACCGGGCGTAGGAAAGACAGCCATAGTTGAGGGGCTTGCACAGAGGATTGCAAAAGGAGATGTGCCCGATTCACTGAAAAACAGACAGCTTCTGTCACTGGACATGGGTGCCCTTGTTGCCGGGGCAATGTACAAAGGACAGTTTGAAGAAAGGCTGAAGACGGTGATAAACAAGGTTTCTGAAAGTGACGGGAAAATAATACTTTTCATTGATGAACTTCACACCATTGTGGGTGCAGGTGCTGCAGAAGGTTCAACTGACGCATCAAACCTGATAAAACCGGCACTGGCAAGAGGTGAACTTCACGCAATAGGTGCAACAACACTTGATGAATACCGCAAATACATTGAAAAGGATAAGGCACTTGAAAGAAGGTTTCAGCCGGTATTTGCATCAGAACCGGATGTGGAAGATACAATAGCAATTCTCAGAGGTCTGAAAGAACGCTATGAAGTTCATCACGGTGTCAGAATAACGGATGACGCAATAGTAGCGGCGGCAACTTTAAGCAACCGTTACATCACCAACCGTTTTCTTCCGGACAAAGCAATTGACCTGATTGATGAGGCTGCAAGCAGACTCAAAATGGAAATTGAAAGTCAGCCTGTTGAACTGGACAAAATTGAACGGCGGCTTCTGCAACTGAAAATTGAGGCTCAGGCTCTGTCAAAGGAAAAGGATCAGTCTTCACAATCAAGACTTGAAAAGATAAACGCAGAACTTGAAGATCTGAAATCAAAACGTGATGCAATGCACTCAAGGTGGGAAAAAGAACGCACTGCCATTGAAAGCATACGAACAAAAAAGAGCCGTCTTGAGCAGCTGAAAACACAGGAAGCACTGGCAGAGCGTAACGGCAACCTTGCAGAAGCCGCCATGATTCTTCACGGTGAAATTCCGCAACTGGAAAAAGAACTTGAAGAACTCTCATCAATGTCCAAAGATCAGGACGGTGACAGACTTTTAAGAGAGGAAATTGATGAAGACGATATTGCACGCATAGTTTCATCGTGGACGGGAATACCGGTGGCAAAGATGCAGGGTTCTGAAATTGAAAAATACCTCAACCTTGAAAAAACACTCTCTCAGAGGGTAATAGGTCAGGATGAGGCAATAGGCTGCATTGCAAATGCAATAAGAAGAAACAAAACAGGTATCGGAGACGAACACAGACCTTTGGGTTCCTTTATGTTTGCGGGTCCTACCGGTGTAGGTAAAACCGAACTTGCAAAGGTTCTTGCATCTTTTCTCTTTGATGATGAAAAGGCCCTCACAAGAATTGACATGTCGGAATATATGGAAAAGTTCAGTGTGTCACGCCTTATCGGAGCACCTCCCGGATATGTGGGTTATGATGAAGGCGGACAACTCACTGAGGTTGTAAGAAGACGCCCCTATTCTGTTGTACTTTTTGATGAGATAGAAAAAGCACATCCGGATGTATTTAATCTGCTTTTGCAGATTCTTGATGACGGCAGGCTCACAGACGGACAGGGGCGTCTTGTAGACTTCACCAACACGGTGATAATAATGACAAGTAACCTCGGCAGCTCAGAACTTGCAAGCGGAGGCAAAGATGCGGTTCTTCAAGTCATAAGAGGTTCCTTTAAGCCGGAATTCATCAACAGAATTGACGAGATAATAGTGTTCAATTCACTGGGAAGAGAAGTCATCTCAAAAATTGTTGAATTGCAGCTCAATGCACTGAAAACACGCCTCAGTGCAAAAGAAATTTCACTCAGCTGGGATGATGGTGTTGTCAGACTTATCGGTGACAGCGGTTACAGTCCTGACTACGGAGCAAGACCCGTACGCAGAGCTGTTCAAACCCTTGTTGAAAACCCTCTGGCAATCAGCCTGCTTCACGGCCGGTTCCGTGAGGGAGACAGCATTCACCTCTCTCTCTTGGGTAATCAGATTACGGTGAACAAGCAGTAAAAGAGAAACTTGCAAAGATGCGTTTATATCACAAAGGCAAATTCAAGATTTATGAAGGAGTTTTGCAAGTTCCTCTCAAACAAATGTTTTTCAGCTCCTGAAGAGTCAAAGGATCTATATCTTTTGAGAAATAGGAACAGTACACAGTGTTGTTCTGCAACAGCGGCTCTATTTTGAGCATCGGCATATTCTTCACTATCTCGTTAAAGTACGGAGTTCCCGGAATCGGAGAATATTCTGCAAGTTTAGGAATACCGCCGCTGTCTTTTACAAAAGAAATTGTATCTCTTACGGATTGTATGTTCTGGTTAGGCAAACCCACCAGAATGTATGTTTCACAGTCCTCGGCAGAATATCCGGCTTCGTGCAGATTTTTTACAGCCTGACTGTACTCTGTCCTTGCAACCTTATCCGAACTGTCACGAGCTATTTTGGGATCAATGCTTTCCAGAGAAAGTCTGATTGTCCTGAAATTTCTCTCATACAGAATCTCTGCACATTTTTTATCTATTTGCCTCACGTGAAGTCCGTTCGGTGTATGCATTCTGATATTTGAGTCCTTTGCAATTTTTTCAGTCAGCGGGTAGAAGAATTCTTCTTTGTCCAACAGCAGTGCATCGTCATAAAATGCAAGATCCTTTATCCCGAGATTTCTTTGAAATTCGTAGTCTGCAATTACCGTCTTCAGGGGTCTCCTGTGATAACGAGGCCACAGAATTTTTGATGCACAGTACTTACAGGAAAAAGGACACCCGAAAGATGTTAACAGAACACCGTAGGAAACAGTATCGTAAAGATCAAATGCAGGGTAAGGTGCAACAGGCTCACATCTGTCCGTTTCAATAAAATCGGCTCCGAGAGTTGCGGCATGTTCAGGACAAAGGGATGCATATATTCCGCCGAGCACGGTGACCGCCTTCGGATACAGGGACTTAAGCAGTTCCATTATCCATCTGACCCCCGGATACCAATAAGTCATTGCAGAAGTCACCAGAATATAATCGGGTGATTCATCGCCGTATTTTTTCTGCAACAAATCTATTATCTGTTCTTGCTGCAAACCGTAATGGTAATACCTTCTCGGAATATTTCCGTAAACTTCCGGTTTTTCTATCTCTGTTTTTATTGTTTTTGTCCGACCGAATGTTTTCTCCCCTTTGGAAGCCTGAGCAATACAATCCAAAAGGACAACATCATTGTCTTTCCTTAAACGCTGAAGCAAAAACAACAAGCCCAGAGGTTTTGACCAGAGATCCATATATGCAAAGTCAAATACCGGAGGATTGACCCCCAATATCCTCTTTCCTTTTATTTCAGTTACCAAAACATTATCCTACTCTTACAATCAGAGAGTGAGACGCTCAAAATCTGCCGCTCCATGCTTGCAAATAGGACATATAAAGTCTTCAGGAAGAACCTCACCCTCATAAATATAACCGCAGATTTTGCAAATCCAACCCTTTTTCCCTTCTGCCTTCGGTTTAGGTTTTACATTGCTCTGGTAATAGTTGTAAGTCATTGTCTCTCTGTCTGAAAGGATTTTTGCCTCGGTAACCGAGCAGATAAACATTCCGTGAGTATCAAGGTCAAGATACTGCTCCACACTCAATGACATGAAAGAATTGATGTATTCTGACAGAAAAACAAGATTGTTATCAGATCTGAGAACTTCCTCTCCTTCAAATTTATTGACATCTCTGCCGCTGTGAAACCCGAAGCGTTGGAAGATACTGAACGGAGCATCAACTGAAAGGCAGTTCACATTCATAACGCCCGTCTTTTTTATAATGTCATGTGAATAGTTCTGTTTACTGATACAAACCGCCACTCTGTAGGGAGTGCTTGTAACCTGAGTCACGGTATTTACAATAAGACCGTTATCTTTCCTGCCGTCATTGCAAGTCACAACATAAAGACCGTAACCTATGTTGAAAAGAGCCTTCATATCACTCTTTTTTGCGGTAATACCGTTTCGGACACCGTACTCCTCTGTAAGCTCAGCAGCAAGTTGTTCAATCTGTTGCCTGTTATTGTCATTCACAGAAGAAAGAATACTTACGTCGTTATTTGCATAGATGAGATTTTTACTGTTTTCAAACAATTTTTTCATAATTTTAGCAGCCTGAGGTGCCCAAGAACCGTTTTCAATAAAAGCAACCGTTCTGTTCCTGAAGCCCCGCTCCGTAAGACCTGAAATAAAAGTTCTCATAAACGGAAAAATATCACCGTTGTATGTTGTTGTTGCAAAAACCGTCTTGCCGTATCTGAAAGAGTCGGCAATACACTGTGACATATCCTTTCTTGCAAGATCATTGACAATAACATTTTTGCACCCTTTCTCCCTGAGCTTTCCGGCAAGAAGTTCAACCGCTTTCAGTGTATTACCGTACACTGAAGTATACGCAATCACAACGCCGTCACTTTCAGGAGAGTAATCTGACCAAACAGAGTAAAGATTGACGTAATCTTTAAGATTTTCACGCAGAACAGGACCGTGAAGAGGACAGATGCATTTCAACTCAATTCCGGCAAGTTTCTGTAAAACAGCCTGAACCTGAACACCGTACTTTCCTACAATTCCGAAGTAATAACGTCTGGCTTCATCTTTCAAGTCCTCTCTGGCGTCCAAAGCACCGAACTTGCCGAACGCATCAGCAGAGAAAAGAATCTTTCACTCATTACCGATAGAAAGAGTACTTCCGTCTTCCGCAACAACACATCGATCAGGAAAATTATCACCGTAGAAGTTGAGCATCATATCCAAAGCCTTTTGTGAAGCTACAACTTTTGCCTCAGGATATGCCCTCATAAATGCAACAATATTTGCAGAATGATCAGGCTCCATGTGCTGCACAATGAGATAATCGGGTTTTCTTTCACCGAGCTCTGAGGCAATATTACCGAGCCATTCGTCCGTAAAAGATTTTTCAACTGTATCCATAACCGCAATCTGCTCACCGAAAATGATGTATGAATTGTAAGCCATCCCGTTGGGAACATTATACTGTCCCTCAAAGAGATCCACCTTGCGGTCATTTACTCCAACATACTTTACAGTTCTTGTGATGTTCATAAAAGCAACCTCCTGCAGTTAAAAATCCGACAGCACTTATCATAAAGCACTTTCTTCAAATATAACTGCAAAAAGCCGTTTCAGAAAGTAGAGCCGGTTGCAAAATTAAGCTTTGCAGAGAAAGTTTTGAAAGTGGCTCATTTTTTCAGTAAATCTCTGATTTCACGCAAAAGAACAATATCTTCAGGTGTTGCAGGGGCTTCCTTTTTCTGTTCAGCCGTCTTTTGCTTAATAAGTCTGTCCTTGGCATTGTTTATTGACTTGATTACAGCAAAAAGAACAAAAGCAACAATCAGGAAATTGAAAACCGCACTGATAAACAATCCGTAGTTAAGAGTAAGCGGCTCAATGTTGTCCCCGAACTTAAGTGTAAGAACAAGTTTACCGAAATCAATACCACCGGTAAGAAGCCCTATCAGAGGGTTGATGATGTCTTTCACAAGTGAATTCACTATTGAAGTAAAAGCAGCACCTACAATTACACCGACTGCCATGTCTATAACATTTCCGCGATAAACACAATCTCTGAATTCCTTAAAAAATTTTTTCATTTTACCTGATTTCTCCTCTCTATTTCTTTTGAATCACTTTCAAAACTTTGCTTTGTGAAGATTGAGTTTTGAAAGTTCCTCTTTAGTAATGCTCTTCACATTGGGTGTTCTTCCGTCTGATGAAAACTCCGGTTTTATCTTACCTTCTTTTACAAGCTGAACCACCCTGTTGTAAGCTTCCTCATCACGTTCAATTCCAGTAAGTTTCCATGTTTTTGACTCATCTGCCCGGATATCGCCTTTGAGTACGTCTGTTATGTAACTGACGATAATGTCAAATACGCATTTGTCACTGTTTTCAGGATTAAGGCATATCGGAATTTCACCCTCATCAAAAACAAGACCCGGAACCGAAATTACGCTCTGATACAGATAATCGGACGTTACAACAACAAATTCCTCACTGTCATCAATCGGTTTTCCGTCTTTCCATGTAAGGTTTTCTATACGTTTACCGGATTCTTTTGCAATGTTGACATCATAACAAATGCCTTGGAAAAAACAAAAATAATAAAATCTTCTTTTAGGATTATAGGAAACCGTCAAATCCCCCGGTTTGAAAGTGTTGTACATACCGGCATTCCACTCCATGAATTTTTTCAACTGTTTTCCGTTCATCCTGATATTGAAAAGACGATTGTTGCCGAATCTGTAAATACTGCTGATGGATGAAAAATAAAATTCTCCTTCAGTAACAGCATTCGTCTCAAGTACGGGGGTTACAACAAAAACACTCCCGTTATCAGAGTAGCTCCTTTCAACGTCGGCAATAAAGTGCATCCATGGAGTATCCTCCAAAGCCACATTACAAAATCCGTTTGAGTCTTCCTCTTTGATGAGAGTACCGTGTAAACAGCCTATCGGTTTTGAAGTAAATTCTCTTGCATATTCGTCATCGGATTCCGTTATTTTCAGAAGCTCATCGTCAGGAGTAAAATCCCCGGCATGGATATTTTCCGCACTGCTGTCAACAACAGTCCACTTACCGGATTTCCGCTCAAGTTGCAAATCAACCTGAGTTACGGTTTTACCGGAATCTTCATTTTCAATAATCCTCACCCCGTTTATGAATTCATCACAGAAAGCCTCATGTGAATGCGAGGCAACAATAAGACTCAACTGCGGACACTCGTTTGCAAGATCCCTACAACCTGAACCGTAAACATCAAATTCATTTTCAAGACCCATATGAACAACCGCTATGAAAATATCTGCTTTGTCTCCTATTTCCGCAATTGCACCCTTGATTTCATCAATCGGATTCGTAACTTCAACGTCTTTCAGCTTGTCTTTATCCCAAAATTTGATATTCGGAGTTGTTGCTCCGATCAGGGCGATCCTGACTCCGTTCCTTTTTATTATGACGTATGGTTTTCCCAACCGTACTCCGTTTTCCCTGACGTTGCCGGTTATCAGAGGAACATTCACGGATGATATGAAAGCTTTTAAATTTTCCATTCCCCAGTTATACTCATGATTTCCCGTACACCACGCATCATATCCGATGCTATTCAGTGCCTTTGCCATGGGATGTGTTGTGTCATAACCTTTTGATTTCAAAAAAATTTCCGCAAAATTCCCTTGAATCAAATCACCGGCATCCACAACTATTGTATCCTCGGTTCGTCTCTGTTTTATGACGGAAGCAATCTGAGCCATACTTCCGGACAAGGAATCAGAGGCGGACATGTAGTCATAAGGACAGAACTTGCCGTGAACATCGCTTGTTGCCAGAATTCTGATTGTCTTTTCGGAAACCCCGGTTGTCAATGTTGAACAGGATGTGACAAATATCAGCAAAAAAATAAAAATCAGTACAGTTGAAACTTTCATATCACAGATATTACAACATTCCGGAAGAACTTTCAAAACTATGGAGCCAATTTCAAAATTCCATTCGTGAAGTTTGAGATAAGACTTGCACGACCTTCAAAAAACAGACCTTTTACCCGGACCTTGTATCCTGATGAAAAATCCTGTTGTTCTGTAATTTTCGGTGATATAATTCGGTTAGGAGCAGAAAATGTTTGATTTAATTATAAAAAACGGTTTGGTTACAACATCTGAGTCAAGAAACTACAGGGATATTGCCGTAAAAGACGGGAAAATATGTGAAGTAGCAGAAAGAGGTACTTTGTCTTCTTATTCTTCCTCGCAGGTATATGACGCAAAAGACAAAGAAGTTATCCCTTCACTTATAGAACCTCACATGCACATCAAAGCTCCACTTGGCGGAGTTGTTGATATTTTGGACTTTGACAGTGCAAGCAAGTGTGCCGCTTACGGTGGAATATCAACATTTATTGACTTTACATCCACCCTTCCCGGTGATTCACTCAAAGATGCCGTGGATTTCAGAAAATCGGAAATGCAGAAATCCGCATTGGATTATGCATGTCACTGCAAAATTGTCAATCTTGTAACATCGGATTTGACAAGTGCAGCGGATCTGGCAATGGCTGAATACAAACATACAAAGGATCCGGAAGACAAAAAAAAGGCGGATTTGGCACAAAAGAAGGTTGATGATGAAATATCTAGGAGGCTTGAAGAGATTCCGTCAATCATAAAAAACGAGGGAATCCCGACATTCAAACTGTTTATGACATACCGTAAAGCCGGAGTTATGATAGATGATATTTATATGCTTAAAGTCCTTAAGACCGTCAGGGACTGCGGAGGAAGATGCGGATTTCACGCAGAATCCAATGCAATCGCAGAATATAACGAGGAAAAATTCGCAGAAGAGGGCAAACTCGGATGGGAATACTTCCCCGAATGCAAACCGAATATTTGCGAATATGAAGCAGTCAGCAGGGTTCTTTACTATGCAGAAATGCTTAAAGCCCCGATTTACTTTTTCCATATCTCCACAAAAGAATCGGTTAAGCTAATCAGAGACGCTAAAAAACGTGGAGTAGATGTAATTGCGGAAACTTGTTCTCATTATCTTATGCTTGATAAATCCTACAATAAAGGCAAAGACGGAATTCTTTATCTTATGAGTCCTCCTCTCAGAACAAAGGAAGATCAGGACGCTCTGTGGGCGGCTATCAAGGACGGCACACTCTCACTTGTAAGCTCGGATAACTGTACTTTCACAAGAAAGCAGAAAGAAGCACCTCTTATAAAAGGAGCAGAAGACTTCAGAAAACCGATAAGCGGAGTATCGGGAATTGAGGAACGTTTCACTCTTATGAGATCTGCTGTAAATAAAGGAATAATTTCTGAAAACGAATTTGTAAAACTTCTCTGTGAAAATCCTGCAAAAATATTCGGTTGCTATCCGCAGAAAGGTTGCCTTGCAGTGGGCAGTGATGCAGATATTACTATATTCGATCCGAAAGAACCTTCATATTTGAAGAAAGAAAACCTACATTATCCGGAAGAACTGGAATACTCTGTTTTCGGAGAATTCAGTGCACGTGGAAAAGTCTGCTGTACAATCAGACGCGGTGAATTCCTGGTAAAAGACGGAATCTACAACGACAAAGCTACAAAGGGCAACTTCATTAAGAGAGCAATTTGCAATTTTCAGCAGGGGTAATCCCAAGGAAGTGTAACAAAGCCTACGGTCTTGTTACACTTCCTGAATTCCCGTTATTTACTCTTTTCTTCCGTCGTATGCAGCACCCCATGTCTTAGGAACACGTGATTTCTTAACCATAATGGTAAGAGCGATAACTGTTATCACATACGGCAACATCTGAAGGAACTGCGTAGGAATTACAGAACCGGTAGTTTGCAGTCTTAATTGTGCAGCATCAGCGGCTCCGAAGAGAATGCAAACCAACATTGTTCTCAAAGGATCCCAACCGCCGACAACAACAGCAGCCATCACAATAAAACCCCTTCCGTTTGTCATTCCGCCTGCTGCAAAATAACCGGAAGAAGCAAGTGTTAAAACTCCTCCTGAAAGACAGGCAAAAATACCGGAAAGAATTACCGTCTGATACTTTATTTTAATCACGGAAAGACCCGCTGTTTCTGCAGAATACGGATTGTCACCAACAGCCCTGACATTTAACCCCCATCTTGTCTTATAAAGAACAAATGAAGCAACAAATGGAAGAATCAAAGCAATCCAAGTACTCCATGGCTGTCCGAAAACAACCTTTCCCAATATCGGAATTTTCTGGAAGATTTCCGGAAAAAGAGTTCCGAAAGTTGCCGCCCTTTTGTGCCTTGTTGCAGCCATAAGAGCAAACACCATTTCCGTAGCTCCCGTACAAAGCATATTCACCATAAGTCCTGTCACAACCTGATTTGTACGTCTTGATACCGTCAGATATGCAACACCCAAACCGAGAACAGCTCCCAAAACAGCACACGCAAGAAGTGCAACAATCTGGCTATTTGCATAATAGCAGACAGAAACACCGCAAAGGGCTCCGCAAAGCATGATTCCTTCAATTCCCATGTTGATAACACCGGAACGTTCTGAAAGAACTTCACCTATTGAACAGATAATCAGAGGGGCAGACCATCTGAAAGTAGCCTCAAGCCAATCAAGAATAATTGTTCCAGTCATTTGGATTCCGCCTCCTTCTCAATATTTTTTAACTTCTTTTTCTTCTTAGATACACTCTTTGCATCAGCTACCCCCCCCCCGATGACAAAAATCACACAAAGTGAAATGATAACTGATGACATGGACGAACTGACCCCTG
>JAKSPF010000029.1 GCA_024405065.1 Sphaerochaetaceae bacterium
TCTATGTGTCGTTCTATAAACATGTAAGCCACCTCTTGTTGACTATTTTGGAGTACAACTCCATATTAGCCAAGTTTGGCTCTCCCTTTCAGTCACAATGAGGATCCTCAACAATTCCGATATAACCGAGACACCCGCAAATCCATTGAAATACGGCAAGTGTGTAAACCTTGAATAAATGCACGGAAAAAACTAATATCCAAGTCATGACAGCTAATGAATTAAGACGCGGTTTTATTGAATTTTTCGTTTCAAAGGGGCACGCACAGATAAGCGGTGCCTCGGTTATTCCTGAAAATGACCCTACGGTTCTTTTCACAACAGCAGGTATGCATCCACTTGTACCGTACATACTCGGTCAACCTCACCCCGCAGGAAAGAGGCTTACGGACTATCAGAAGTGCATAAGAACGGGTGACATTGACTCTGTGGGAGATCCTCATCACCTTACCTGCTTTGAGATGCTCGGGAACTGGTCTTTGGGTGATTATTTCAAAAAAGAAATGATTCCATGGAGTTACGAATTTCTGACAAAGGTACTCGGTATTCCGGCAGATAAACTTTCCGTCACTGTTTTTGAAGGTGACGGTGAAGTCCCGCGTGATACTGAAAGTGCAGAACTTTGGCACAGTATGGGCATTCCCTATGAAAGAATTTACTTCATGCCGCGTGAAGACAACTGGTGGGGACCTGCAGGAGAAACAGGTCCGTGCGGTCCGGATACCGAAATGTTCATAGACACCGGCAGACCCGCCTGCGGTCCTGACTGCAAACCGGGTTGCAAATGCGGTAAGTATTTTGAGGTATGGAATGATGTTCTTATGCAGTACAGAAAAACCGCAGACGGCAAATTTGAGGAAATGGATCGCAAGTGCATTGATACGGGAATGGGCATTGAAAGAACGATTGCAATACTTCAGGGCAAAAAGAGCGTCTATGAAACGGAAGTGATGCAGCCTATTCTCAAAAAGATAGGCGAACTTGCCGGAACGGTTTACGGACAGGATGAAAAAACCGATGTTTCAATGCGTATAATTGCAGACCACATAAGAACAAGTACTTTCATACTCGGAGACCAGAGAGGTTGTTCACCGTCAAACGTAGGACAGGGGTATATTCTCAGGAGGCTGATAAGGCGTGCGGTACGTAACGGTAAGCACCTTGGAATAGAAGGAACTTTCCTTGCAAAAGTTGCAGAAGTAGTGATAGGCATTTACGGCGAGCCATACCCCGAACTTGTTGAAAACAAAGAGCGCGTGTACGGTGAGCTTACCGCAGAGGAAGTGAAGTTCTCCGAAACTCTTGAAAAAGGTGAGAAACAGTTTGACAAGATTACTTTCTTCCTTGAAAAACAGGGAGTAAAGGAAATTGCCGGAGGTTCGGCATTCAAACTGTACGATACCTACGGTTTCCCGATTGAGCTTACTCAGGAACTTGCCTCGGAAAAAGGTTTTACGGTTGATGTAAAGGGTTTTGAAGAAGCTTTTGCAAAGCATCAGGAGCTTTCAAGAACCGCAGAGGCAGGACAGTTCAAGAGCGGTCTTGGAGATCACAGTGAACAGACAACTGCCCTTCATACTGCAACCCATCTGCTTCATGCAGCGTTGCGTAAAGTTTTGGGAACCCATGTAGGTCAGAAAGGAAGCAACATCACTCCGGAAAGGCTCAGATTTGATTTCTCACACAATGAGAAGATGACAGCGGAACAGATTAAGCAGGTTGAAGACCTTGTAAATGACGCAATCAAACGGGATCTTAAAGTCACCGTTGAAACAATGACTCCGCAGGAAGCGGTTGAAAAAGGTGCAGTTGCTTTCTTCTCCAGCAAATACGGAGAACAGGTAACCGTTTATACCGTGGGTGATTTTTCAAAGGAAGTCTGTGCGGGACCGCATGTTGAACACACCGGTGATATGGGACATTTCCGTGTTCTCAAAGAAGAGAGTTCTTCTGCGGGTGTAAGAAGAATAAAAGCAGTGTTGGAGAAGTAATATGAGTCTTAATTGCGGTATAGTGGGACTTCCCAATGTAGGTAAGTCAACAATATTTTCCGCGCTGACAAGCGCACCGGCAGAGGCGGCAAACTATCCCTTCTGCACCATTGAACCCAACGTGGGAGTTGTCAACGTGCCTGATTCAAGGCTTGACCGTATTGTAAGTCTCATACCGCCTGCCAAAGTAATACCTGCAGTCACGGAATTTGTTGATATTGCCGGTCTTGTTGCCGGTGCGTCAAAGGGAGAGGGTCTTGGAAACAAGTTTCTTGCGAACATCAGGGAAGTAGGAATCATTGCCCATGTGGTGAGATGCTTTGATGATCCCGATGTAATTCACGTAAACAACAGGGTGGATCCTGCGGGCGATATTGAAACCATAAACATTGAGCTTGCGCTTGCGGATCTGGAAACAGTGACAAAACGTTGGGAAAAACAGTCAAAACTTGCAAGAGTAGCACGAGACCCCAAAGACATAGCCGCTGTTCCCGTTCTTGAAAAACTTATGGCTTCACTGGAAAAGGCAGTACCGGCTCGTTCTGTTCTGAATGAAGAAGAAGCACTGATTGTCTCGGATCTTCACCTGATTACTATGAAACCGGTCATCTATGTATGCAATATTGATGAACGTTCAATAGGAAAAGATAATTCCTACGTCACCGTTGTGAAAGAGATTGCCGCAAAAGAAAATTCACAGGTTGTCTGTATATGCGGAAAAGCGGAAGCGGAGATTGCCCAAATGGACGCATCTGACAGACCGGAATTTCTTGAGGCACTGGGACTGACGGAAAGCGGTATGAACCAGCTTATCAGAACGGCATACTCAACACTTGGTCTGCGTACATTCTTCACGGCAGGAAGTGATGAAGACAGAGCATGGACTTTCAAAGCAGGTGCAAAGGCTCCACAGGCAGCAGGTGTGATTCACACCGATTTTGAAAAAGGTTTTATACGTGCAGAGGTCTACAGCTGTGAAGATCTTTTTGAGTACGGCAGTGAAGCAAAGGTAAAAGAGGCCGGAAAACTCAGAATTGAGGGAAAAGATTATGTTGTCAATGACGGTGACATAATGCATTTCCGTTTCAATGTCTGACCGTGATTTTCCGCATTTAATGCAATGGAATCCGTTTTTGCAAAAACACCCGAACAACTTGTATCTCTGTTGAATCTGGATAAATTATTTCAGGGCAAACAGATCTACAAGTGGCTCTGCCGCAGCGTTTCTTCTTTTGAAGAAATGACTGACTTACCCAAATCTGTCAGACAAAGGCTTTGTGCCGAACGCAGTTCTGTTTTTTCAACAGAGGTAACCGGATTCCAGAAGGATGATGACGGGTCGGTAAAACTTGCAATCAGACTTGAAGACGGCTGTATTGTTGAAACTGTTCTGCTTACGGACAGTGAAGGACAGTTTACGGCATGCCTTTCAAGTCAGGTAGGATGCGCAATGGGATGCAGATTTTGCAGAACAGGAACTCTCGGTTTGTCAAGAAATCTCAAATCTTCTGAAATCATTGAGCAGTTTGCACATCTTCAGCAGAAAGCCCCGAAAAAAATAAGTCACGTAGTGTTCATGGGTATGGGCGAGCCAATGGCAAATCTTCCGTCTGTAACGGAGGCCATCCGTTTTCTGCATGACCCTGACGGAACAGGTCTGTCATACAGGAGAATCACCGTATCAACATGTGGAGTTGCAACCGGTATCAAAGCACTTGCAGAAAGTAATCTGCCGGTAAAACTTGCCGTGAGTCTTGTTGCGGCAACCGATACCAAGCGCAGTCAACTCATGCCGGTAAACCGTACTTTTCCCCTCTCTGTCCTCAGAAATGCTCTTTACAACTTTCAGAAAATTCACAACCGTCGCTTTACCTTTGAATACTGTATGATACACAACTGGAACATTTCAGAAAACGATGCACAGAACCTTGCTTCTTTCTGTCGCGGTCTTGAAGTGATTGTGAATCTGATTCCGTTTAATCCATGTCCCGAACTTGATTTTGAAACACCTTCGGAAGCCGAAATACGCGCATTTACGCACGAACTTGAAAAAAGAAAGGTTGCATACACAATAAGGGTGAGCAGAGGCCGTTCAATACTCGGAGCATGCGGTCAGCTTGCCGCAAAGCTGTGAAAATCCTTTCAAGACTCATTCACAAATCTTGAATTCACCTTGTTACTGTAACGTAGCCTCCCCTGTCTATTCCCGCGTTCTTTACCTCACCTGCTTTTTCTATGAAGGCAAGAATGGCGTCACGATTATACAGATAGGTTTCATCCACCTTTGACTTTTTGTCCGGTGCATAATCTTCCGACAGCTCCACCGTCATATCAATACAACCGGTTTCAAGATAACTCCAATCCTGAAGTGAACCGTTGACTATGTACCAGTCTCCTCCGACTATCACCCCTTCGGTACCGAGAAAAATATCGGGATTATCACAAAATTTCTTTCCGGTATCGGTACAAACGGTCTCTGCATAAGTCCTTGCGAGCATTTGTGCAAGACTCAGATGTTTGGGCACATACACACTGCTTTTTGCAAAATCAAGGAGCATACTTATCACAACATCTCCGGAGTGAAACGATATTGAACAATCAAAAGCCTCACGGTGATAGTCTCTGACTGCCTGTGACTCAGGTTGTGAAAACAAAGGCTTTGCCGAAACACCTGAATAATCTGTAAAATCCCTGTTCAAATCCACTCCGTTTGCATTTCTGCGGGAATTCTTCACATAACCGTCAGGATTTATCACAGGAATAACAACTATGCAGTTCTCGTCAATAATCTTTTTTATTCTCGGATTTTTTTCATAGTTTGAAGCAGCATAATCAAGAAATCTTAAAAGTACTTCACTGCTTATTTTTTCATTACCGTGAATGTTGCCCGCAAGCCTCACACTTGGAATTTTACCGAGTTTATCAGGCTGTGAAGATAAGTAAAGTGCGTGAATATCCCTGTTTTCAACACTTTTACCTACAATATCCGTTTTTATAATCGCAGGATATTTTCCTGCAATACCGAAAATACAACTCAAAACTTCATCGTAAGAACGATATACAAAATCGTCCTGTTTACGGGAAGTAACATCCTGAGTACAACTGACAGTGACAACAAAGAGACAACAGACAAGAATTAACGCAAATAGTCCGTTTCTGTTTTTTCTCATTCAAAAAGCTGTCCGGGAAGCCTTTGTTTTTCTTTGTACGGAAAAGTTGCTTCATATTCTGCAAAACCATCCGGATTCTCATCACACACAAAATACCCCTTAGGAGTTGCATACTCACCCGTAATACCGTCAAAGTATCCGTCAATCAGTTCTTTACACAAAAAGAATGAAGAATCCTCACCCTCCGGCAACCCGTGGTAACGTATTCCGAATTCGGAAGCACAGGAAAAACCGCTCTTACCGTAAAACTGAATATTACCCTCAAAGCAAACCGCACCGCATCCGAGTTCCCTTGCCCTCTCAAGAGAATAATCCAAAAGGAACTTACCGTAACCTTTCCTTTTCAGCTCCGGTAAAATACAGATAGGTCCCATGGTCATAACGGGAACAGTCCTGCCGTCATCCGCTTTTACAACAGCCCTTACAAAACAATTCTGCCCGATTATTTTCCCTTCTCTTTCCATCACAAAATCAAGTTCGGGAACAAAATCCGGATTACTTCTCAAACATTTAAGAACATAATGTTCCAGACAACCGGGTCTGTACACATTCCAAAAACTGTCCCTTACCAGATTTTCCGTTATTCTGTAATCCCCTTCTCTTTCCAACCGGATTAAAACCTCTTTTTTATCTCTCTCAAATTGCATTTTCCCTTCCTTACAGATCAACCGCCTACTCCCTTATCTATGCTTGCTCCGGTGAGTTTATTAACAAGAAGATTCACGGCAAGCACAGTAATCACAATAAGAAGGTTCAACGCATTTGCACTCTGATCACACCACACCTGCCAATACTCAAGGAGAGTTGTCATAAGATAGATTGAACCTGATGAAAGAAGAGTAAACAAACTGAGTTCCCGCATACATGAGGTAAACGGAAGAAGGTAACCAGAAATAAACGTACTTTTCTGTATGGGGAAAATTATTTTCAGCATTCTCTTCCACCATTTCACGTTTACTATGATTGCAGCCTCCTCAATCTCTCCTGAGAGCTGAAGCATAGCGTTGATTCCGCTTCTTGATGCAAACGGAAGATACTTTATGGAACCCACAATTATGAGCAAGGCCATTGTTTTTGAAAGACCCATCTTTGCACCTATGGCAAGGAAAGCTGCTCCCATTGCCATTGAGGGCATCAGATAGGGAAGAAAAGCAATGTTATCCGCTGCCTTTGCAAGTTTTGTTCCTCTTTTTCTTGCAACTGCATAACCTATAAGCATACCAACAGTACCGGCAAAAATCGCACATGAAGCAGACAGAACAAGACTGTTTCTGAATGCACTCCACACCTGATTTTCAAAAAACAAACCATGAAGTCCGTTTTCTACCGGATAACCTCTGTCAATCCAGAATGCAAGAGTGAGACGGCTGTAATCACCGGGAATAAAGGTGCAGGATTCAAGTGCAAAACTCACCAACGGCATGAACGAGCAGAATATACACAGAATAAAAAGTACAGCTGCAACAATATATTTCCACACACCTAATTTTATGTATGACACCTGACCGCTCTTTCCGGTAACGGTTGTAAAAGACCTTCTTGAACCGGTAACCATCTGGTTTATTCCGAGAATAGCAAGACCGAACACAATCATAAAGATTGCCATAATGTAGCCCTGTCCGTACCAACCGTTTGTTATAAACTGTTTAAGGGTTGTGGTCAGAACATTGAACCCTCCGGCTCCACCGAGAAATTGAGGAACGGCATACGCACTCATGCTACTTGAGAAAACAAGAAGAAATGTGGAAAGCAATGCAGGAAGCACAATGGGCAAAGTGATTTTTCCTATAATTTTTGCGCGGCTTGCCTTCAATATGGTAGCTGCCTCTTCCAAATTTGCATCCATATTCCTCAGTATCCCGCCTATGAGAATATATGCAAACGGAGCATAGTGCAGTCCGAGTACAATTGCGCACGGAACAAGACCGTAAACCATCGCTTCAGGCACCTTGATACCGGTAAGCCAGTACAAAAGCCCGCCCTGATAGGAACCTATGTCAGGATTCTGAAAAAAGTTTTTCCAAAACGTGGCAATGGTCCATGAAGGCATTATATACGGAAAGATGAAAACAGATGAAATGAATTTCTTACCCTTCATATCCGTTCTTGTTATCAGAAATGCTACTGTTCCGCCGTATATTATGGAAATCACGCTTGCAAGCAGAGACATCACGACAGCATTGCGCAACGGTGTCCGAAAATATATTCCGCTCATTTCCGAGAACAGCATTCTCTTCCAGTGAAAATCCGTAACATCTCCCACTTTCTTTCCGATAAGTTCCGGATACATCAAATCTGCAATATTCACCTTTACAGTATCCGCAACCAGAAGCACAAGAGGATAAAGAGTGAAAAAACCTAAAACAGACACAGTAACAAGCAGAATTATATTTGCCGGATTTGACAAAAAATCACGTATCCTGCTTTGTGCTCGCCTTATGTCAGTTTTTTTAACGGGTAATGCAATATTCATAAACTCTCCGTCAGTGACAGGCAGTGCTCTGTCACAACGAAAGGGCTGCCGGTGACAGCCCTTTCATAAATCAGAAGTAAACTTTCAAAACTCCTTGCAAATCCGATTTCATTTTTCATACAGCTCAGTTTTGAAAGTTCCTCAGAAAAATCACTTCTTTGCAATCTGTTCGTTTACAAAATCGGTAACGGCAGTTTTGTTCACTCTTATGAAATCCGCATCTTCGGCAACAAGGCATTCTTTCCAGAATGTAATAGGCTTGTCACCGTCTTTCTCATTTACGGGAACATTGGGATTTGTTGAATAAGCACCTATGTCCTTACCCCACGGCAGGAAACCTTCAGAATTCATCAGATAGTCTGTAAACAGCATTGCGGTATACGGGCGATTTGCCTTTGATGTAAGTTGCACATACATGGGATACATGAACCCGGCAAACGGTTTGATTGCCTTTTCCTGCCATGCACCTACGGAAAGATTGCCTTTTATCTTTGCGTCAACATCTCTGAACTTTGACAGAACAAAAAGGCCGGTGCATCCCTTACTGTCAGGTTTTGCCATTTCCTTGCAGATTGTCGTATCCGAAGAAATACTGAAATTGCAATTTGCTATGAATTCCGCAACCCACTTGTATCCGGCGTTTTTGTACGAACCGAGACTGATATCCTTCCCGAAGTACTCTTTATAGGCATCTGCGAGTTTTGAAGCCCACGCATCGGATGTACACATTACAAGGAAGTTCATATTAACCTGCTCAGTTGTGGGATTCTTAAAGAACACTTTGTTCTTCCACTGAGGTTCCGTAAGCTGCCATACATTGGAAATCACCTGACCGGAAGTTCCTATGTTGTTCCAGATAAACAGTTTGTTGATGTACTGGTGTACAAGCGGAACAAGGTCATTTTCAGCAACAACACCCTTCATTGATGCCGGAACAAAATTTACCAGAATATCGGTACCTGATCTGTAAGTCTGAAGCTGTGCCCCATCCTGAATCATCACAAGAGAAGCACCCTTTGCAGATGAGCCCATGTACTCCTGAAGCAATGTTGTGTAAATATCGGCATCGTTCATTTTTGTTCCGACAGCGTTGGAATCGGAAAGACCCAGCTGACTGCCGTACTTCTGGACGAAGCCCTGCACTGCACTTGCAATACGTGACGTATTTCCGTAAACGATAAAGTCACCGGACTCGCCTTTTGCCTTTTCAAGAAGCTCAGCCTCCGTCATCTTTTCACCTGCGGAAAAAATCGTTTCCTCAGTAACCGTTTCCTTTACTTCCGCTGTTTTTGCATTCTTTGTACAGCCTGTGAAACAGAAAACCGTAATTGCTGCAATCAGCAGAATAGCAGAATATTTTTTCATATTTTCCTCCTGACGGACATTATACACTGAAAAGTCGTTATCCGACATCAAATTTTTTTATCGTCTCTTCATTGCCAATAAGCATGTTTTTGACTATATTAGCATAGTTATTGAAAACAAAGAGCCACTTGCGAAATATGAAATTTTGTAATTGACTTCAAAAGGAGACAACTTATGAATATCAGACCACTTGGAGAAAGAGTTCTTGTCAAAGCAGAAAAAACCGAAGAAAAAACGGCAAGCGGAATTGTTCTTCCGCAGACCTCACAGGAAAAGTCACAGTTTGCATCAGTTATTGCAGTCGGAGATGATGTGAAGAGCGTTAAAAAAGGTGAAAGAATCCTGTTTGACAAATATGCAGGTACTGCACTGAAGATTGACAGTGAAGATTACCTCATTCTTGAACTCAAAGAGGTTTTGGCAATTATCGGCTGAAAATTCCTCTACAAAGAGAGTGTTTTAAAACGGTGAGTTTTGAAACACTCTTTTTTTTGTTTTTTGAGCAACTAAAGCACAAGTTGGTTTTATTAGCCGAGAGGTAAAAAAAGATTGTAATATCCGGAAAACTGTAATATTATTTACTCTAAAGTAAATTACTGAGGAGTAAAAATAAGTATGAACAGTCAACCTTTTTACGGCAGACAGAATGAATTGAAACTTTTGGATTCTTTGTACAATTCAAAAAAATTTGAAATGCTTATTCTTCACGGTCGCCGTCGTATCGGAAAATCTTATCTTCTCAGTCATTTTGCCTCTCAACATAGAGAAAACACTGTCTATTTCACAGGCGACAAGTCCAGTGAAAAAGTAAATGTGCGGAATTTCTGTCGTGAGTTGAATGAGGTTCTTAAAGCGGGAGACTACCTCAATTCCTTTGAAACATGGAATGATGTCTACGCCTTCTTAAAAGACAGTGAAATCAAAGAAAGACTCGTTTTAATAATTGACGAATTCACGTATCTCTATAATTCAAATCCTGCCTACGATTCCGGTCTTCAAAATGCCATTGATAAAATCTTGAAGCATAAGAATATATTTTTGATTCTTTGCGGTTCTGAAGTTTCCGTAATTGAAGAAATAACAGACAATTCTACAAAACCTCTTTATGGTCGCAAAACTGCAGAAATCAAACTTCTTCCTTTTACCTACAAAGAAGCCGCGGAATTCTTTCCGGATTACTCAAAGGAGGACATTCTGAAAGTTTATTCCATAGCCGGCGGAACGCCTTTGTACCTTTCTCTTTTTGATGATTCTCTTTCAATCAGAGAAAATGTCGTGAAAAATTGTCTTTCAACAACAGGGTATTTGTTCAATGAGGTTGAAACCCTTCTTAAGATGGAACTGAAGGAAACTCATTTTTACAAAAACATAATGTTTGCAATAAATGCCGGTGCTTCCGATTTTAATACGATAAAAACAAAAGTTGATGAAGATGCAGCAAAAGTTGCAAAGTATCTTTCGGTTCTGATAAATCTCGGTTTTGTGAAAAAAGAAATTCCGTGCGGAGAAAAGGAAAAAACAAGAAACACAATCTACAGCATCTGTGACAATTATATTGCTTTTTACTTTGCATTTATTTTTAAACATCGGGATATGCTGAACGGTCTGATTGCTCCGGATCTCTACTATGACCGGGAATTTACTGAAACAAAACTCAATGCTTTTATCGGGCATCGTTTTGAGGCAATTTGCGAAAGTTTCCTGAAGTCTGAATTTTATTATGGGAAAATGCCGTTTTATGCGGAAAAAATCGGTCGTTGGTGGGGAAACAATCCCGTTTTGAAGAAGCAGGAAGAGATTGACATCCTTGCCGTAGATGATGAAAATGCAGTTATCTGTGAATGCAAGTATACAAACGAGCC
>JAKSPF010000003.1 GCA_024405065.1 Sphaerochaetaceae bacterium
GACCTACGGCCTCCAGGTTATGAGCCTGGCGAGCTGCCAACTGCTCCACCCCGCGATGACGTGACTACACTAAATCAAAGAGTGAATTATGTCAACTGTTTCAAAATGACACACTTATTGTGTAAAGTTTTTTCTATGTGTAATTTTGGTACTATTTTTCCATAACGGAGACAGTACCGGTTCGTGCCGAAAAATAGCAATAAAAATTTTATTTCATTATATTATAACAACTTAAAAACAAATTGGCATGGTTTGTGCTTAGTAAACAGTGACAGGTAAAAAACCTGAATACAGACAATCTTCTGAAATACAGGAGAAAAGGAGACGGTTATGAACTACATGATGAACAGAAACGCTGTGAACGATTTTGACAAATTCTTTGACAACGTGTTTTCAAACTGGGGAATAAGGAACAGCACAATTCCGTCAGTGGATGTGTATGAGGATGAGAAGGCATTTCATATTGAGGCCGAACTTCCGGGATATGAAGAAAAAGATGTCAACCTCAACGTTGATAAGCATGTTCTTCACATTTCCAGTGAAAAAGTCAGCGAGAAGCAGGATGACAGGAAATATCTCGTCCGTGAGCGTGCTTACGTGAAATTTGACAGATCTTTCTCTCTTCCCGAAGGAATTGACGAAAACGGAATTGAGGCAGAGTTCAAGAACGGAATGCTCTCCGTAACTCTTCCGAAAGTGCCGGTTGAAGAGCCTAAGAAAATAAGCATCACATTCAAACATTGATGTTCACAACACACAGAAACGAGACCCCTGCGATTGAACAGGGGTCTCACTATGTTGTAAGATGTGAGCATGAAAGTTGTTATTCTCGGTGCAGGATATCGTAGCATCAAACTTGCAAAGCATCTTGCTGAAGAGCATGCGGATGTTACTTTGATTGATGAAAATCCTAACGTATCTGCAAAAACAATGACCTTAATTGACTGCCTTGCGGTCACAGGAAGCGGAACTGATGCAGAATGTCTTAAAGAAGCCGGAATTGAAAACGCTTATGCATTCATAGCCCTTTCCGGAAGTGATGAAACAAACCTGATTTCATGCGGAATTGCCTCATCTCAATTCAAGGTGCCGATCACCATTGCTGCAGTAGCCAACATTTCGTACGCCAGAAGCGGTGATTACACAGACATACTCGGAGTAACCCACATAGTAAATCCTGATCAGGAGATTGCAAAGCACATATACCGTTCAATAGACAGGGGAATTTACAGTGACAGTATCTGTTTTGACAACTCTTCACTTACCCTGAATACAATTCATGTTGAAAAAAAATCACAGTTTGCCGGAAAATTCGTAAAAAATCTCAGGAGAACCCTCCCCGGTGATTACATAATTGCCGTACTCAACAGAGGGAGTGAGGTTTTTGTTCCGAGCGGTGATACACAGATTGAAGAAGGTGATACCATCGGGCTTGTTGCAACCGATGAAAGCATTGAAAACATACTGGCAAAACTCGGGAAGAAAAAGAAAAAGAACGGAAGAATAGTAATTATCGGAGGAACACAGGTAGTGGATTTTCTCCTCCACCTGATGAAAACCTCTTTCAGAAAAAGAACTACCGTCATTTCAAAGGACAAAAATTTCTGCGAGAAAATCTCGTCAAAATATTCGGATGTACTTGTGACAAACGAAAATATCTCAAATGAAGGTGTATTCAGACAGGAGTCTCTTGACGGTTACAATCTTCTGCTGTCTCTGACAGATAATGATGAACTCAATTTTCTGGTTGCAAGTTTTGCAAAACACATCGGAGTGACCAACAGTATTGCAATGGTAAACAAAAAACCGGATTTTGCAGAAATGGTTGATTTTCTTAACATAGACTCCCTTGTTTTATCACAGGATGTAATGGTTGATTCGGTAATGCGCTATCTGCAAAGTCCCGATGTCTCAAATACGCACACAGTATTTGACGGAAAGATTGAGGTTTTTGAATACTCAATTACGGAAGGTAACAAGCTGTGCGGAAAACAACTGAAAGATATTGATATGAAAAACCGCGGGTTGATTGCAGGAAGCAGAAAAGCGGATGGAAAAACAGTAATTCCCGGCGGAACATATCTGATAGAAACGGGAGATACCCTCACTGTCGTGGCAAGACGCAGCGAGTTGGATTTTATAAGAGAACTTCTTGAAATGAAGACCCCGGGAGAAAAATGATGCACCCCAAACAGTTGGTGAAGCTTCTGTCTGCAGTAACCGTTTTTCTCTCAATAGTAATGTTGATTCCTCTCATTGTAGCACTCATTCATAACGAAAGCCGGGAAGTCACTGCATTTGTGCTGACAATCGTTCCTATGTCGGTAATTGGACTTTCTGCTTATTTTCTTACCCGAAAAGACGAGCAACCGCTAAGTCAGACGGACGGATTTTTATTTACAACTTTCACGTGGATAATTGCAGCAACATTCGGTGCTGTTCCATTTGTGCTTTCAGGTGTGCTGCCTGAATATTCAAATGCTTTTTTTGAAGTAATAAGCGGACTGACAACAACAGGTGCGTCACGGATTACAGATGTTGAAAGCTGTCCCAGAAGCATATTGTTCTGGCGATCCTTAACGAACTGGCTCGGAGGAATGGGTATAGTTGTACTTTTTGTAGCCTTGCTGCCTGCATTGGGAGCTACAGGAGGAAGTTTCAACCTTATCGGTGCGGAAAGTGTGGGTCCCGTAAAAGGGAAACTCACACCGAAAACAAAAAACACCGCAGTTGTGCTTTACCTCATATATTTTGCAATGACCGTCCTTGAGGTATTACTCCTGCTGCCGAAAATGGATCTGTTCAATGCAGTAACTCTTGCATTCTCAACTGTATCAACAGCGGGATTTTCAATAAGAAACGCATCAGTAGGCTCCTATAACAGTGCATACGTTGATTATGTTGTAACTGCATTCATGCTGGCAGCAAGCGTAAATTTTTCACTGTACTACAGAGCATTCACCGGGCATCTCAAGCAGACACTGAAAGACACGGAATTCAGAACGCTCCTTTCCGTATTTATGGCTGCTGCAGTTGCCGGTGCCGTAATGTTGTGTATGAATAATGTTTACCCCTCGTTTGCGCAGGCATTCCGTTATATGAGTTTTCACGTTGCTTCTGTTGTATCAACCACGGGCTTTTCAAATGCTGCCTCCACCTATCTCAGTTGGCCTTCTTTCTGCATAATGATACTGGTTCTTATGATGTTCATAGGAGGCAGTGCGGGGTCAACCGGAGGCGGAATGAAAATCATCAGGATTGTTGTACTGTTCAAATCCGCAAGGACTTCAATCAAAAGGAAAATTCACCCTAATTCCATGTTCAGAATAAAAATAAGCAACGGGATTGTTGATGATTCCGTAGTTTTCCAAATTCTTGCATTCTGTGCCACATATATGATTACGTGGCTTGCAGGGGCTACCGTGATTTCATTTTCCGGTGCCGGAATACAGGATTCTCTTTCTGCTTCCATACTGACACTCGGAAACATAGGTTTAGGGTTCGGACATAAAGATTTTTCAAGCTATCCCCTTTGGACAAACTGGATATTCAGTTTTCTGATGCTGGCAGGGAGGCTGGAGCTGTTCACGGTGTATGTCCTTTTCTCCCGCTCTTTCTGGAGATCATAACTTCGGCTGAAGTCTGATTTCTGCGTCATTTCTTCGCGGCCGTGTAAAATAACACTGTCCGCTCATTATTCCTTGAACTCAAACTCCATCCTCGTTCTGATATTTACACTCTCATGCTGAGGTCTGATTTCTGCGTCATTTCTTCGCGTCAATACATTGTCTTCGTCACTTCAATCGGGTAAAGTTTGCACTTTCCTTTACAAAGGTTCCCATCTTCCCGTTGTCAAAATTCACCACAAGCACTTCCCTTGCACCGAACATTTTTGTTCCCGTAATTGTTCCGGGACCGAGAATCGGACTGTTCACCCTGTCTCCCGTCTTCCAGTCAACAACCTCATGCACGGTTTCAACAGGTTTCTTCACCAGTGTGACTTTGGGTTTTGACGGCTTCCAGTCATCATCAAAATCGTTGCGTTTATGAGTGTTTATGTAATGCGAACCGGCGTCTGCGTCTTGTGTATGATGACCGGAAGTACCGTATTCCGGATGACCGTAACGTGAACAGCGGGAAAAACTGTCGGATGCCCCGCCGTAACCAAAGAATCCTTTTTTCACAAACTGTCTGCTGTCCGTCACATCAACGTGATTTTCTTTAATATCCTTCAGAAATCTCAAAGGATGTTCCCAGTTGATGTGACTGTACATATAGCGTGAATCACAGGCTGAAAGGTAAAGATTTTTTCTTGCTCTTGTCATGGCAACATACAAAAGCCTCCTTTCCTCCTCTCTGACCTCCTCGGTTTCATGTGTTTTTGTACCGAAAAACAATTCTTCCTCAAGGCCTGTAACAAATACGTGGTCAAACTCCAAACCTTTTGTTTTGTGCATTGTCATAAGGGTAACCTTATTTTCTGCCTGAGAATTATCATCAGAGTCAGGTTCAAGTGAGACGGTTTCCAAAAAAGCAAAAAGACCGTCTGCACCGTCTGTGTAAAAATCACTTTTGAACTTGTTGACAAATCGATCAAGATTTTCAATACGTTCCTCATCAGCCTTGTAGATTTCTCCAAGTCCGGTTTCGGCAACAAGTTTTACGGCAAGTTCGTAATTCGGTATTGTGCCCATCTGACTGCGCAGATTCACATACACGGAACTGAATTTTTCAAGTCCTTCTGCAGCTTTTCCTTTAATCAGGTCGTTTTTCACCATGTCAGCTGAAATTTCCATAAGATCGGAACAAAGCATATCACCTGCATCCATTATTTTCCGTATTGTGACCTTTCCTGCACCCTGTACAAGCTTTCCGACAAGTCTTTCAAAAGAAACCGAATCTGCAGGATTTACAAGAAGTTTCAGGGCAGCAACGGCATCGGCAATCTCTTCACGCCTGTAAAAAGAAATATCACCGACAATACGGTAAGGAACCTGATTGAAAAGAAACACATCTTCAAAGCTGTCCGCCTGATTGTTTGTACGGTAAAGCACTGCACATGAAGAGTAATCACCGTTACAGATGCGCTTTATCTCCTTTGCCGTAAACTGAGCCTCATCTCTGCTTTCGCTGAAATAGCGAAGCTGAGGTTTACTGCCTCCGGGAATATTTGATACAAGACCTTTCTTTGCACGTGTACTGTTTTTTTCAATAACATCTTTTGCAGCAGTAAGAATACGCTCGTTGCAACGATAGTTGGTAGAAAGGACAACTTGCTTTGTGTGTTCAAAATCATGTCCGAAACCGAGAATCGTCTTTACATCCGCATTCCTGAAGCTGTATATACTTTGATCATCATCTCCCACAACACAAAGAAAAGACTGAGGACCTACAAGCAGTTTAAGAAGTCTTAACTGCGCAGGATTGGTATCCTGATACTCATCAACAAGAATGTAACTGAACCTGTTCTGAACCTCTGTTCTGACATCTTCGTTTGCTGAAAGAATATCAACCGGAAGATTTATCAGATCACCGAAATCAACCGTATTGATTTCTCTGAGTTTACTTTGGTAAGCAAGATAATAATCGGAACTGCTTTTCTGTCCCTTTTCCTTCATCACGGCAATATTATGTGACTCTTCACTCATCTGCGCCGCATCCGCATTCGGAAAACATTGTTTCAGAAGACTCAGACTCTGCCTGTCATCGTAAATTGAAAAAGAGGAAGTAAGTCCGGCATATTGCGGATAGCGGCGCAGAAACCATACCCCGAATGAGTGAAATGTCCTTATGAGAATTCGGGACGCAACTTCAGAACCGGTAAGTTGCTCAACACGTTCCTGCATCTCGTGACATGCCTTATTGGTAAATGTCACGGCAAGAATACGGTAAGGAGGAATTTTGAGCACATTCACCGCATATGCAATCTTTGAAGTAATTACGCGTGTTTTTCCGCTTCCGGCACCGGCAAAAACAAGAAGAGAACCTGTGTTTATCTCAACAGCCTGTCTCTGCTGCTCATTCAGATTTGATAAAATCTCACTTTCAGTAACCATCAGTCAATCCTCACAGCTTCAAGGTCAACTCCGTTGACACGTCTTATTCCGCAGGTGTATACACCACCGGGAACCATGTTTCTCCCCATTACAACGGTAAGTCCGTCAACTTCCGGAGCCTGCGCATAAATTCTGCCTATTGCCAAATCTTCACCCTCAACATTTTCCTCAATAAGCACCTTGTACGTATTGCCGACAAACTTTTCAAGCTCTTCCTCAGTTATCTTCTGCTGTATTTTTTCAAGTTCCCTCTGCCTGAGCAACGCCTTTTTTGCAAGAACTTCATGCTCTTTTCCGGTAGTAAGTGCAAACGCTTCCGTATCCTCTTCAAGCGAATAAACAAAGGAACCCATCCACGTAAAATGACAGCGCTTCACAAATTCACGCAGTGTTTCAAAATCCTCTTCGGATTCTCCCGGAAAACCGAGCATCAGCGTTGTGCGTATCACCGCATCCGGAATTTCCGATCTTATTTTCTCAACAAGTGCACAGTAAGAATCAATGTTTCCGCTTCTCTTCATCGGTTTCAGAACATGCTCTGAAGCATGCTGAAAAGGAATGTCAAAATAGTGAAGAACCTTTTTACAACGCTTCACGGCACAGATTATATCGTCACTCATCCAGTCCGGATGAATGTAAAGCAACCTTATTGCAAAATCACCGTCAAGACTGTCAAGTTTTTCAAGCAACTGCAAAAAGTGACTTTTACCGTCCCAATCATAACCATAGGCTGCAAGATCCTGCGCAATTATGTTTATCTCCCTGATCCCCGTCTCTATCAGTCTCTTTGCTTCACATAACACCGATGCCTCAGGACGGCTTCTCAAAGCTCCGCGTATGAGTGGAATTGCACAGTAGGCACAACGGTGATTACATCCCTCTGAAATTTTAAGATATGCACTTGCGGGATAGTTGAAAAGGCGTGTACGTCTGTCATTTTCTTCTTCCGGATCGGGATAATCAGGACAAAGAACAGGACGCTTTCCGTCCATCACATCACTTGCAAATACGGTTACTTTACTTAAATCTCTGTTGCCGAATATGCCGTCCGCCTCGGGCAGTGAGTCACGCAAAGCTTCACCGTAACGCTGGGCAAGACAGCCGGACATCACGATTTTTTTCTGCGGAAATTCACGTCTGAAAGCAAAGAACGTATCAATGCTCTCTTTTTTTGCACTTTCAATGAAACCGCATGTATTTACAATTATCAAATCACAATCCGCAGGTGTGTCACAAAACACCCATCCTGCTTCTTCAAGAATCCTTACAACAACCTCTGAATCAACCTGATTTTTGGCACATCCAAGATTCTCAACGTAAAACTTGCTCATAAAAGTGATGATAACCGCTTATTCATTTTCAGGCAATTCTCAGAGAACGTGAAACGTCCCTCAACATGACAACATAGGCAGAGACTTCATAATCGGGATACAGACTCTTCATTGCCTTGATATACCACTCAAGTTGAGTTCTGTGAGCATCTTCATCAAAAGTAATGTCTGTTTTGAAATCAAACACAACCAACTCCTTATTTCCTATGCAGAGAAGGTCTATTCTTCCTTCAACAAGACGTTTATCGTAGTTCATTGCAAATGCACGCTCGGTATATTTTTCAAAACCGGCAAATTCGGCAAACAAGGCAGATGATAAAAAGTTGTCTGCAAGCAAAGCAGCATCCCTTTCAAGTAAGTTCCACTCGGACTCAGAGACATCCTGCGGGCGAGCCGGCACCGCAGCCTGTCCGCTCAATGATTTTTCCAATAAAGAATGAGTCAGGGTACCGAACACAGTCTGAAGACCTTTTGTTTGTATCAAAAGATCGGAATCAATAGAAGGAAGTTTTTGTTCGGAATTATATTGTCCTGAAACAAACCGTGATAACTCGGTGACTGTAGTATCGGAAATTGAATAGTCTGCTTTGTCCTCTTCTGCGTCTTCGTACCATGCTTTCATTTCGTCAGATGCTTTTTCAGAAAAATGTCCGCGTGACACGGTATCGGAAAGAGGCACAAGACCGAAATGTCTGTTTTCCATTCCCAGTCCGAATGTGTCTGTTTCACTATCATAGCCGGCACCGCTGAAAATCATGCCGGTAATACTGTTCTGTTCGGTTACCGAATCCTTCCAGCTGCCGGCAAACACAAGATGATCGCACGCACGTGTTGCAGCAACGTAAAAAAGCCGTCTGATTTCCGCCTGTTCACATGCCTTCATACTTTCACAGTCCGTGACAGTCTTTCCTTTGACAAGCCGTCCGTTTGCAGATACACAGCAAGGCAAAAACAAATGTCCGTCTTCATCCGTAAAGGAAACAAGAGCCTTATCTTTACCGCCTCCGCTTCCGAGTCCTGCGGCAATCACAATAGGAAAACCGAGCCCCTTTGACTTATGAACGGTCATTATGCTCACCCCGC
The DNA here is from genome assembly GCA_024405065.1 of Sphaerochaetaceae bacterium. Taxonomy (GTDB): domain Bacteria; phylum Spirochaetota; class Spirochaetia; order Sphaerochaetales; family Sphaerochaetaceae; genus JAKSPF01. Next base: position 8,471 of record JAKSPF010000003.1, read on the forward strand.
CGCTGTTTTCAGAAAAAACAGTCAGTTCTTTCAGTTTTTCGCTGTTTCCGAGCAGCGGTCTCAGCATATCAAGAAACTGCACAATGTTCTTTCCGTCTCTGTCCGCCTGCGCACCCAAAGCATAAAGATAATCAAAATGCTGTTCAAAAACCTGATTGGAACCGTTTGAAACAATGAAACTGCGGTAATCCATATCGTACCATATATATGCAAGAACATCACAGATACTTCCCCCTTTCACTGTATGCATAAGCTGTTCAATATCAGATTCCGCAAGGGGTCCGTTTCTGAAAGATGCCGCAGATATTGAATCGTTTTTCCAAATACAGAGCTGAAGCACTGAGTAAATGTCGTTTGCTACAGCCTCAAGTCCGAGTGAACGCACTTCACCGACATTGTAATCTATACCGTGAATACGCAGAGCCTTCTCATAGTCACTCTGATTTGTGGATTTTTTCAGAAGCAGGGCAATGTCAGTGCAAGACGGTCTTCTAATCCCTTCTTTTGTGCGTATTTTCCACAAATCAGTGTTGAGCATTTCATCAATCAGACAGGCAACGGCCTCAGCCTCACTTGCACTTACACTTGCCATTTCCGGCTCTCCGTCCTTCTTTTCAATACGGGAAGGACAATGGTAATTGAGAAACATTATCCGGCTGTCCGCCTGTGACACCACACCCGCTTTGAGAGCTTTGAAAGAAGCCTCATACTTCTCTCCGCCGTTCTTCATCACTTTTGAAAACATACTGTTGAAAAAATTCAGGAGTTTTTCCGAACTCCGGAAGTTTGTATCAAGTTCTATGACCGTTCCTCCGCTGTCATTTACGTCCGTAATCATATCCTTGAATACGGTGACATCTGCACCTCTGAAACGGTAAATACTCTGTTTTTCATCACCTACAAGGAACAGCTGCTTTTGGGTAATCAGATTCAGAAGAATACGGTAATCATTGTTGTTATCCTGAAATTCATCAATCATCACGTATCTGTACCTTGTCTGACACGCCTTCCTGATGCGGGAATTTGTTTTGAGAATGTCTATTGCAAGTTTCAGAACGTCCGTGAATGTCAAAACCCCCAAACTGCGTTTTTCATCATTCATTTCTTTTTCAAAATCAATGGTGAAACGGTAAAATTCACGTATAAAATCATATTTTTCCGATGCCGGAACAAGTTTGCCGAGTGAACTGACGGTCTCTGTAAATTCAGAATTCAGTCTTGTATAGTCCTCTTTGAATTCGCGTGCGCCTATCCTGCCGTTGAATTTCACCTGTAAAACAGGAGACAAATCACCCTGTTCAAGAGCTTCCAATGCCGACTTTGCAAGAAGAACATTGCTGTCTTGTTTTTCATCATTTTCCAGACAGGAGATAAACTCCTTCAAAATTTCGGCTGTTTTTTCACAATAACGGTCAACTGATGCCTTAAGAAACCGATACATGTTTTCAGCTTCGGAATCGGGATCGGATACTGAAGTGATATTGAACCCGGAACATACAAAATCTGAAAAAAATTCCACTGCTTCCTCTACACTGATACGGGACAAAAGCTCTTCAACAAAAACACTTCGTCTGCGTTCCGCAAGCATTGCAGTGACCTTCCTTTTTGCAAGAGTACAAAGGTCATCACTGTCAATCACCGTGAAATCCGAGGGGATACCGTAACGTGTGCAATCACTTCTTGTAATCTGTGCACAGAAACCGTCAACTGTGGAGATTGAACTTTTTGAGAAAAGTTTAAGCTGTTCTGAAAGACCTGCTTTCATCAGGTACGAGTGAATACGGCTCTTCATCTCCGATGTGGCTTTTCTTGTAAAAGTAATAGTCAGAATGCGATCACAGTCCGCTTTTTTTTCCATTACGAGACGCAGAAACCTTGCAGCAAGAACCATAGTCTTACCGCTTCCCGCACCTGCGGATACAACACAGTTGCCATCCGCATAAACCGCCTGCTTCTGACATTCATTAAGCTTGATGTCATTTTTACTGCAAAATTCTTCAAACGTCATCACTTCACCACATACCTTTTACGGCAGATTCTTGAATAACTGCAATTTACACAGTTATCTTCCGATGGAGTAGCTTTTACCTTCCCCGCCCTTATCTGTTTCACGATTTCAGCCACGGTTTCATCAAATTTTCCGGCAAATTCACCGATAAATTTTACGGAATCCGACCACTGAACATAATATTTTTCTTCCTCTATTGAGTAAAACGCACCGAGTACCGGAATACGCAAGTAATCTTTGCTGTTTTCAAGCATCTTTGCATATATAACAAGTTGCATTGATGTTTTGTCCACATTTTTTTTCTTGAAATCAAGTACTGCAAATTCATCGCCGGCAAAACGCAGAATGCAGTCAATTCTTCCGGAGATTCTGTAACCGTCACCTGAAAAAGTGAATTCCTTTTCCAGAGAATCAAAGGACGAACCGGTAAGTTTCTTCGCTCCGGAAACAGATGCAAGACTCCTCATAATATCCCTGTACTTTAAAGACAGCCTCATCACGTGAAGCTCATCGGGTGCCGTTGCACCGCGTGAGTAAGAATCAAGATGTTTTTTAAAAATTTCAGAGTACAGCACATCATTTTCAGGCTTGTTCACATTGTCTAATTTCACGGCGGAAGTCAGAAAATCTTCATATATTCCGTGAAGAAACTGTCCTGTGCCCGCATAATCATTCATTTCAACATCATATTCTTTATCTTCAAGTTTCAAAACATGAGCGCATGCCCACCGGTACGGGCAAAGCAGAAAGTCCGAAATTATTGTTGCAGAAAGCCTCACCTCTCCCTGACTCACATCCTGCGGAAGCTCAATCACGGCATCTTTACGCTTGGCGTTACCAATGAGTACCGGCAGAGACTTTTCACTGCGTTTTTTCTGTACCGCCACAGCCTTGATTTCTGTTTTTTCTCTGCACCCCTGCGCCCAGAGACGCTTTTCCTCCGAAAAAGCGTCCGAAACAACTTGTTTTGTCCTGCAAATCAAATTGCGTTCAATGAAGAAAGACGGAGCACCGGTACTGCGGGAAAAATTATTCTCAGAGCATGAAAGATACAGTTTTTTCTGCTTCTGCTCCGACTCAGATTCCGAGTCCGGTTCCGGTTCGTTCATACCGGAGTAGGATTTCAGAATTTCATCACCTGTTTCCTGCACGTCTTCAGGAGAAGAAAACTCATTGAGATAAGGCACCCGGCTTCTTGAAAATGTTGTGTTTCCGGAATCAAGCCCCAACACAAAATGGTATCGTGCCCCGTAACATGATGTTGTCCTGTACGTACACACCCGTATTCCTTTCCTTTTTGCATCAGGAGTGTACACGGTAGATGAAAGAATGCGTCTGAATATGTCAAAAACACTGCTGAGTGTCTCAAAAGACCTGTTCTCCCAGAGAGCATCAAGATCATTCAAACTGTCCATGCACCTGCTGAACACCTGAACATCAGGCTCTCTGTCTGCAGACCTGAAAGAGCCGTCTGTAAACAGTTCCGTCTGAAATGCTGAAACGGCTTCACGCAGGAGATGCGGACTTTTTGCGTTACAGATACCGCCGCACAGATTTGCAACCTTTTTTATGAATGCTGCACAATCTTCGCTGTTATTTTGAGAAAGACGACGCACCCAGTTGGCTGCACGGCGGTATCCGTCATCCACCCTGCACACAATTCCTTTTTCCACCGTTTTAAGTGCAAGGGCAGCGTCTTTGAACGGATATGAAGGTTCAAGCAACAGACTCTTCACCGCATCCATACTGTAATTTTCGGCTTCACAGCGTGAAATTGCCTCAAACAACCTGCCGGCACTGTATGCATCAAGAGGTTTCCCGCCAATGGGATTGAGCATAATTCCCCTGAGCTTTGCCTCAGACAACAAAAGCGGAAGCATATTATCCGTATCGGCAAGGGTTACGGTAATTTCTTCTGCTTTCACACCTTCCTGCAGAAGTCCGTATATTCTTCTCAGAGTTTCCCTTATTTCACACAGAGGATTGTCAAACACTTCAAGCGGTGCGTATCCGTCACCGTTTTCCACTATGCTTATCTTCCCCTTCCCTGTACGGCTCTGCTCAATGGCTTTCAACACTTCAGGATCAGGGTAAGCAGACGGGAAAAAAAGTACGGTGTCCTCCTCTGCTTTTGAAAAATCCGGAGCAAACTGTGACTTTTCATAAAAACCGTTGTTTTCAAGAAATTCACTGTATGCACCTGTTATCAGGATAACATCATTTTTTACATCTTCCGGCAGCATCTCAAACACGCCGTGTTGCAGTGATGTAAACAAATCCGGCAAAACCGATGCCAGTCTCTTTTCAAATGAAGGACGGGTCTGCGGGTATGAGGAATCGGCAAAATACTTCAAACGTGCAGAAAGCGGTGTTGAAAAGAAAACCGCTGCAAAAAGATGCCTCACCGCCCATGATGCAGGTTTACGCTCCGAAGGATAACCTGTACAGGAATCCTTAAAACTGTCCCACGATAAAAATCTGTCGGTAAAAACGGCTTTCTCGGGATTTTCCCCTGTATATTCCCTTACCCATGACTTTGCCGAAACCTGAGTGGGAAAAACCAGTACGGCATGCCTGTCTGCCGCATCAAAAATCTGAGATCTGATATTCATAATGATAATAATACCACATCATACACGCCGAAACCATAAAAAGGGATTGCACTGTTTCTACCGTTGGTTTAAACTTCGGGAGTCAATTGTAAAATTTCATTCATGAATTCTGAACTTGCCTTTCCGGCTAAAAGCTCAATTTTACAATTGGCTCTTGAAAATCATGAAAAGTTTGCAAAGCATTTTTCACGGAAAACCGGAACGTATGAACAGAATTCTCAAGTGGACTTTTGCCCTGCCGCTTGCCTACATCACTTATCTTGTTCTTGCAATGTTGGTGCCGTCCGGAACATCTGAAACGGGAATAATGCTGCGTAATACAGTTCTTCACATCATTCTTTCAGCATGTGTGCTGTTGTATGTAAAGTATATGCTGAATTTCAACATCAGACATTTTCTCAACCGCAACTGTACATTCAGTATCAGGCGAATGTTTACGGGACTTACGGTGATGTTTCTTACAGGGTGTCTGACTACACTTATCTGGAAAGTTGTACAGCCGGATTTTTTTACCGTAACTTTCAATAAGGCGGAGTTAATAACAGACTGGACGGTTTCTGCCTTGCTGATAATCTGTGCAGCATTCTCCGAAGAACTGATATTCCGCTGTTATATTGCATATTTTCTGAAAAACGAACCGGAAAACAATCCCCGCCGTATGTGGCGTTACTGCACCGTTTCTGCGATTCTGTTTACAATAGCCCACTTTGAAAATCCGGAAGTAAACGGAAAATCTGCCCTGTACAGTATGACTTTCTACTTCATAATGGGATTCACCCTTATGCTTTTCATGCTGCAGACCGGAGGTTGTGAATTTTCACTTGGAGTACACATAGGCAACAACCTTGTTTCCGCATGGCTGTGCACATACAACAATACGGTAATTCACACAAATGCAATCTTCACACAGCACAATGCTTTCGGACCTTTCATGCTTATTCAGACAGCACTCTGTCTCCTTGTCTGTTCCCTTGTTCTCAACAAAGCAATAGAAAGAAGGCTCTGACCTCAATCTGCAATCAGTTGCCGTCCCTCTTCCTGTCCGTAGATTGAGCAAACTATTTCTTCAAGAAATGAATCTGTACAATAATGGGCACAAGTTTGGTCTCATTTACTTGAGACTCTGGCAGTGCCGCAAGAACTTCTTCACCTGCCGGCTGCACCTCTGTATATTTGGGGTGCTTCATCCAGTTGCGCAAACTTGTTTCCGGCATACCTAATCTTTTTGCCGTTGTTGATACTGCGTATCCTGATCGTACAACTGCTACTGCATTTACCCTAAATGATTCGCTGTATGTATTATTGATCCTCATAGAGATTCCTCCATCACTAATTCTACTATCTTAGTGGTGGATTTGGTCAGTCCTTATGATATCACGCTTACTCTGTATCGGATTGCATTCTTTTTTATTTACCCGTCACTGCACTGTCTGTCACAAATTTGATAATTGCGTTGTTTACATTCAAAACACGAATGTATTTAAAATCTGTTGCCATCTTCATCACCATTCGTATACCGATAAGCCGTTCAGGGTGCTCACTGTCAAGTTTCCACATAAGTGCCCTGTCACGCAACTGCTGGTCTGCGCAATTATCCTTAACTCTCATAACTATAGAATCCTGATGAATCAGTACTACAAAATTTACAAAAGGTCGGCTTGACGAATCCTTCAGAAGTCCTTCATTAAGGATAGCGCAGCCCATTTCCTCCACACAGAGCGACAATTTAAAACTTATACTCTTTTCACATTCGTTTTTTTCGCAGAAATTCCCAATCTGCCTTGAAATTTCAACTGACTGCTCGGGAGTTACAACCGTACCGCGGAATATTCTGTCTTCAGAAACAGGAAAAGTATCAGGGTGATTTACGGCTTTCCTGTAAAAAACAAATCCCATTACGGCAGCAACAAGTTCTGAAACAGTGTACGCTATAAATGCACCGGAATCTCCTACCGTGTAACATAACACCGGAGTAAGAAAACAAGGCAATACCATAACCTGTGCAACGTTCAGTGTCATAGTGTAACTGTTTTTTTCCATGACTTGAAGACTCCTCAGAAAGACCTTGGCTGCTGCAGTAAACGGAATGGATATTGCCAGCAGAATAACCGCGCTCACAGTAATTCGGAACAATTCCACATCTGAAACGTCACAGTAAAGACCTGTCAACGGCTCAGATAGGAATATCACCGGCAACATAAGAGAAACAGTAAAAACAACCAGCCTGATCATTATACTGCGCATTGTTTCCTTGCTTGTCTTACGGTCGGATTCCCCATAGCACAGTCCCAACATCATCATAGTTGTATCTCCCAGTCCATAGGCAACAATACTGACTAAGGACAGCAGGTTTCTCTGTATTGACATCGCCGTAAGGACCGTAATTCCCAGAACTGCAATTATTATCCTGTTTACAATAATCGGAACAAATACCCTTAGAACCCAGAGAATTGCTTCAGTATAGCTTGCACGGAAAACTTCACCTGCGTACCTTACGGAATACAGATGAATTCTCAAAGTGAACAGAGAATCCTTTCTGAAGAAATACAACATCACAACAACAGCAGAACCTATGTGGCTGACAGCCGTTACCATTCCCATTCCTGCCATTCCGCCGTGAAATACGAAAATATTGAGTATATCTCCGACAACATCCAATACAGCCACGGTTATAGCTGAGATTTTTACAAGTCCGGCAGCGCCGTTTATGTTAAGTGCTACAGAAGATACCGCAGAGAAGCAGGAAAATACCATTCCTGCAAAAAGCCAGCGCAGATACTGAACTGTTTCAGATTTTATTGCCGGCATACTGTCATTTGCTCCCATCAGTTCCGCAAGCTGTTCCGGAAACATGAATCCGAAAAAGGAGAATACTGCCGAAAGAAATATCGCCGTCCAAATGCAAAATGAAAAAATTTTTCTTGCACTATCCTCATTACCACGTCCGATTTCTTTAGTACAAAGCGATTGTGCTGCTATCTGAAAAGACAGAGAAAGCAATGCGTTAAGCATAAAATACGGTGATGCAATTCCGTAAGCCGCCATTGCATCGCTTCCGAGAAAAGTACCCGTCATTACTCCGTCAATAAATCCTGAAATCAGCTCGCCGATACTACCGAGAATCGCAGTAATAAAGACAGAAAAAAATTGCCTGTTTCGTATTTCACGTAAAAACCTGCTGTCTTCCGTCATATTATCAATCATCAGATATTAATAATCTTACCTCCACAGTCCCTGCCCGAAGTTTGTAAAGCCGACATCATGACGGAAAAAGCCTCCATGACCTTTTCATCTGTAATATCAGACACCTGTTCATAGCGGGATCGGACATTCACAGTAATACTGCTGTTAAGGAAACGATTGAAATCTGCCCCTTCTTCCTTTCTGTTCCAATGAAAATCACACAGCCTGATGAGCGGAACACCGGCGGCTTCCACCATATCCAGCCCACCTGAGTTAATACCGATTGCCACATCATAAGCGGAGATATCAACAATCTGAGTATAATAGTCAGGCCAGCTTGCATTCGGATATAACTCGTGAACCTCAATTCCGCTCAAAACATTTTTTAAATTATCAGATAAAGGCGAACCCGTAAAGACAGGATTGAGCCCGTACTTATCTGCAGCCCGAATAATTGTGCTGAGTAATTCCGGAGTAAGGTTCATTTCCGGAAGCCTATCCAGTTCACGGACAAAAACAAGTAACGTGTTGCTGTTACAATGGGGTTTTTCATACAAAACCAAATGATCACGCACACAATTATTCATATGGATGCCGCCGTCAAAGCGATCCATCAGCGTTGCTTTGGCAGAAAGTCCTTCCATGCATGGAAAGCGGAATATATACGGCGGCGTGAGTGCCTCAAGATATGTTGTGTCAAACGGATGAAACAACAACTCTGCTCCGGAATTTTTCAATGCATTGTGGAGCTTCATATCGTCATTCACCGCAACAGCCGTAATTCCACGACCTGCCCGCATGGAAAAATGTCTGATCAGTTGTTCACACCTTTTATAGATTCCGGGAAGACAATATATCACGGCAGCGGAATCCGTACTTTCAAGATATTCACACATACTGTGAAGATATCTGAGTGCATCTCCTGCTCCGGTATCACACATGAATCCTCTTACAATCCGTTTTTCATTAGAATCCATAACAATTAGCTTTTCCATTGTCTCATCGCCTCAGTTTATTCAAATACTGTTTCTGTTCATCGGAAATCCGATAACTTTCGCAGGCTTTCTGAATCGTCTTATTATGAACCCATTTTTCAAGTCGGTTATCTTCAATGTATCCGACTGTACTGTCCCACTGCTTTGCCAATGCTGTGGCAAAGAACCATGCAATCATCATATTCACATAATATTTATCAGATTGAACCGAAGCTGCAGTCACAAGGTATTCCGGGCTGAAATCTTCATCTAAAAAATGAGACATTAACATTTCAAGACCAAAGCGTATGGTATATTCTCCGGAGGATTTTACCCAATCCTTAATTGCTGCCGGTAATTCTGATTTATGTTTTTTAAAACATTTCGGTGACATTATGTCACAAACCGCCCAGTTGTCTACGTACGGAAGAAACCTTTCAAGCTCTGTCACACACAGGTTAAAGTCTTTAATCTCGGAAATAAGCAAACCATGAAGCATGTTTTCATCGTAATATTTATGGGGAAGTTCAGATAAAAAAACCTTTATTTCGTCGGCATTATTTTTATAAAGATTTTTTGCAAGCAATCTGCATGCAGGCACTCTTACTCCGATAAAAAGGTTCCGCTCAACCGTCGGTGTAAGTTTAGCTTGAAATAAAGCATATTCCTTATCTTGTAAATCAAAAAGTTTCTTTTGTATTGCAGTCATATTCTTTCAATTCTCACCAGCATTGATTCCGTGATATTCACCCATGTCAACATCAACTGAAACAGGTTTTTTCCATTTCATACTATCACCTCGTATCACATCAGATAGTAGGCAAACCGTCAGGTAAACGACACCACAAAGCAACATCACAACAATCGGGTTCCACTTTTTCCACCGCAGAATTACCAACGCCACTGCAAACAAAACGATTGCAGGCAAATTAAGGTTATCAATCCCCATTTCTGAACCGCCAAACGCTACAAGCTGTAAAATCGTAAAGCCTGCCGATGCAATCAACGCAACTACAGCAGGACGAAGACAGGACAGTACGTTCTGCAATGTTGAAAGATTCTTATAACGACGGTAGATATAAGAAAGCAGCGAAACGATAAAACACGACGGCAGAATACAGCCGAATGTAGCCACAAGTGCTCCCGGTATCCCGGCAATGCGGATGCCTACAAAAGTTGCAGAATTGATTGCAATCGCACCGGTTGAAGATTGTGCAAGTACTGTCATATCCAGCATTTCTTCTTCGTTAATCCAGTGCAGCTCGTCCACAAACTTCCGTTTCATAAAAGTGATAATGACAAAACCACCGCCGAATGTGAATGCACTGATATACAGCGTGGAAAGTAACAGCTTCCACAGTTTTTTTTGCCATCTCATTCTCTCACCACCTTCTCAAACAATCACTTTGATTCCGGCAAAATCACCGTAAACACATATGCCTGTGTTGTTCTTTATTGTTGTTATTGTCTACGATATTTACAAACAAAAGTATAATATTGAGCCAATTTCAAAATTGCAATTGGCTCAATATTGCTGTCTATAGCACCTTGCTTCATAAGGTCTCAGGATATCTCCACTATCATCTCCGTAACTTGATATAAGAAGCTCTGTAGAGCCCGGATTGTCAGGAATAAAATCAACCTGCTTTCCTGTGAAATTGATAACCACAAGTATCTTCTCTTTTTTATTCTCACGAATATACATAAACAGTTCTTCACTGTCTTCTCTCAGCTCATTAAAGCTTCCATCAATCAGAGCAGGATGCTCTTTTCTCAGTTCACTGAGTTGTCTGTACCAGTTAAGTACAGAGTTTGGATCGTTGTCCTCCGAACCGACATTTACTGCAAGGTAATTATCTGCTACTGCAAGCCATGCTCTTCCCCTTGTAAATCCTGAGTTGGCTGTCATATCCCACTGCATAGGTGAGCGGGCGTTGTCACGACTGTAATCCCGTACACATTGCAGTGCTTCCTCCCGGTCAAGTCCATTTTCCAGTGCCATCTTGTATTGATTATGTGATGAGATATCGTTGTATTCTTCTATGGTATCTCTATTAACATTGGTCATTCCGATCTCTTCGCCCTGATAAATGAAAGGCGTCCCGCGAAGTGTCATAAGCAACGTGGCAAGTGCCTTGGCACCGTTTATCTTATCAGTACAGTCCGGAAGAAAATGATTGATTGAGCGAGGCTGATCGTGGTTTTCAAAGAACAGCGGTACCCATACATCATCAGTTCCCTGCTGAAAAACATGAATTATCTTTTTGAATTCGCTGAGCTTAAAATCCCTTGTTTTGTACCAATATTCTCCGTTAACAAACTGTATGTTAACCAAGTCAAAACTGAATATCATATCAAAGACGCCGTTTTCTCCGCACCAGTCCTCAAGTTGTTCGTTAGGGACTCCGTTAGCTTCACCTACAACAAAAATATCTGTCCCATCCTGAACTTTCTCTTTAAATTCATGGAGAAAGTCAAGAATTCCTTCGGTATTGGCCGTCATATTGTGAATCCCGCTCAGGCCGTCCGTGCCGTCTGCAACTCCATCAATCATCAGATCAGGTTTTTTGATGTATGTTACCGCATCAACTCTGAATCCTCCGACACCCTTATCTATCCAGAAATTTGCTATATCAAAAAGACTGTTTCTGACGTCAGGATTTTCCCAATTCAAATCCGGCTGAAAATCTGCAAATGTATGGAGATAGTACTGCTGTCTTGCTTCGCACCATGTCCATGCTGAACCTCCGAAAATTCCTCGCCAATTGTTCGGTGCACTTCCGTCCTCCCGTGCATCCGCCCAGATATACCAGTCGTTTTTATCATTGTTCCTATCTGATGAAGACTCCTTGAACCATTCACTTTCGTCAGAAGTGTGATTGAATACCAAGTCCATTACAATCTTTATATTTCTTTTGTCTGCTTCTTCTATCAGAGTCTCCACATCTTCCATCGTTCCGTAAAGCGGATTGATTGAATAATAATCCGCTACATCATATCCGTTGTCCTTCATTGGCGAAGCAAAGATCGGCGTAATCCATATTGCACCTACGCCGAGAGATGCAAGATAATCCAGCTCAGAAGTAATACCCGGAATATCTCCGTAACCATTGCCGTCCGTGTCTTTAAAGCTACTTGGATATGCCTCATAAACAATCGTATTCTGCCACCATTTCAATTGTTGTTCGTTTTTGCCTGTCTGTCCTTTAGAACAAGCACAAAAACCGATAATTACTGTTATACACAATAGAATTGCAATACATTTTCTTAACTTCATTTTTTTACCTTTACCCCTCTACTGATCTTTCTAAACTGCCAGATTATCTGACATCGTATCAAGTTCTCCATACGTCAACCTTCCGGTTTCGTCCTGCACTGCTGTTTTCTCCGGATATTCGGCAGCACACTTTACAAAGACCTCAGTATACATATTGAATTGGTCTGTAATTTTCACTTTATAATCTGATTTCCTCTATTTTTGTCTCAATATTATCATGCGAACATACTGCAATGTTGACATCGTCTATGAAATATTCACAGAAATTAACCGCTTCCGGATTTCCGGAAATAATTACTGAACAGTTTATGCTCAAACCATCCAGGCTTTGATGCTTTTCTGTATTCAAGTCCGGTGGGATTATTTCAAAACCATTTAATTTTTCTGTCAGCCCCATGCCTGTCATTTTCACGTAACTCTCCTTAAGCGTCCACATTCTAAGAAATCTCAAATCCTGTTCGCTTCCTTCAGCATTGCATATCCAGAGGAACTCTTTTTCCGTGAAAAAATTGCGAGCAATTTTCATATAATCTTTCTGCCTGACTTCTACATCTATTCCCACTTCTTCATTGCCTACAGCACAAACCACATAATTTCCGCTATGGGAAATATTAAAATGCACACCATTCAATTCAGGAAAAAACGGCTTTCCATTTTTCGCTTGCCTGACTGTCAGGTCATTTTCAGTGGAGTAGTCCTGAATATTCATCACGACACGCTGAAGCAACACACCCGCTGCTATACATCTGTAACGATCCGCCTTTGCTCTGAACCGCACGGCCTTCTCTATTCGTTCTTTCCAAATAAGTTCTTCTGTAAGGCTATCCCAATTGCTTTCAGCTATCTTGTCAATTCTTGAGTAAAAACTTCTTATCATTACAATTCTCCGAGATAATTGTATCAAAAAATCTTCTCTGTATCCGTTTTTATCTATGATTTTTTCACAGCTTTCAGAGTTTTGAGCACGAAATTTATTTAGTCAAAAGCATTGAGTCCTTTGCCACTGAGAACAGTCCCATAAGATCGTTAACTGTAAGTCTCTCTTTCTCTCCGTCTCTGACATCAAGAATTATTTTCCCGCTATCCATCATAATCAGCCTGTTTCCGTATTCAAGAGCGTCTTTCATATTGTGAGTTATCATCAGAGTGGTAAGATTGCTTTCCGAGATCGCCATTTGAGTCATTTTCAGCACCTTAGACGCAGTTTTAGGGTCAAGAGCCGCAGTATGTTCATCCAACAGCAACACTTCCGGCTTTTTTATAACTGCCATTAAGAGAGTCAGAGCCTGACGTTGCCCCCCGGAAAGAAGATATACCTTGTTGTTCAACCTGTCCTCAAGACCAAGGTCAAACATTTGCAACAATTTTCTGTACTCTTCCCTTTCCTTTTCCGAAATTCCCCATTTCAGACCACGTTTCTGACCCCTTCTGACAGCAAGCGCAAGATTTTCTTCTATCAGCATGGACGGGCAGGTTCCCATCATCGGATCCTGAAACACCCGCCCGAAAATAGATGCCCGCTTGAAATCCTGAAGACCTGTAATATCTGTCCCGTTTACGATAATCGTACCCTCATCAACAGGGAAAACTCCGGCAACAACATTCAGCAATGTGGACTTTCCTGCACCGTTTCCACCTATAACAGTGACAAAATCACCGTCATTCAAAGTAAGATCTATACCGTTCAGAGCCACTCTCTCGTTTATGGTTCCGGGATTGAATATCTTTTTCAGATTTTTGATTTCAAGCATGTCTGACCCCCTTTTTCATATTAGGAACAGAAAGAAACAGAGCGACCAACACCGCAGAAACAAGTTTGAGATCATTTGTATTAAGCCCGAGCTGAAGCGTAATCTGAAGAACCAGATAATAAATCACCGAACCGATTACAACGCCTGTAAGCATGAGTGCAAAGTTTCTGAAAATATTTTTAAACACGGTCTCTCCGATAATAACCGCAGCAAGACCTATGACAATTGCTCCTCGTCCCATATTGACATCTGCAGACCCCTGATACTGAACAAGAAGAGCTCCGGAAAGAGCAACAAGACCGTTGGCAATCATAAACCCGATAATAATATTTGCTTCAGTGTTTATTCCCTGAGCCCGTGCCATTGCAGCATTACCGCCGGTTGCTCTTATTGAACAACCCTTTTCAGTACCGAAAAACCAGTAAATGAGGAGAACGATGACAGCCGTAATCAGAAGCAGAACAGGCAACGGATTTTTAATAACGGAAATATCTCTTACAAACCTTTGCGATACCAAAAGTCTGTATTTATCCACGCTGACAGGCTGATTTGACTTTCCTCCGAGTATTCTGAGATTTACAGAGTACAGAGCAAGCTGCGTAAGGATACCTGCAAGGATTGCAGGTATCTTACACTTTGTATGCAAAATTGCAGTTACAAAACCTGCAGCGGCTCCGGCAAAAGAAGCAATAACCAGTGCAAGAACAACAGGAGTTCCCTGTCTTATAAGCATTACACAGACAACACCGCCCGTTGCAATTGAACCGTCAACTGTGAGATCCGATATGTTCATGATTCTGAATGTCATATAGACACCCAGTGCCATGATTCCCCAGATTATTCCCTGTGCAAAGGCTCCCGGAAGAGAATTTATAAAAGGCATTAAAAATCTCATCATATTCTCACTGGATTGCCGTGTAACCTGCTTTAGGTGTTATACCGTAAATTTTACACATATCGGCGTTGTACATCTTAACAGCCGGTGCAAATTCAACGGGCATTTCGGAAACATCAGCACCTTCAGTAAGAATCTTCACTGCCATCTTTCCCGTTGTAAACCCAAGGTCATAGTAATTTATTGAAAGTGTTGCAAGTCCGCAACCTGCACAAAGGTTGGCTTCACCGGCAATGACAGGAGTTTTTGAAGCAATCACTACGTTGGCAATAGCTTCCGCATTAGACGCTGCCGTGTTGTCTGTCGGAATGTAGATAACATCACAGGAATCGCAGGCTTTTTGTGTTACAGATGTGATATCATTGGTATCCGTAAATGAAAATCTTGTTGTTTTGATCTTCATTTCTGCAAAGTATTTTTCAATTTCTTCAATCTGGAAAATACTGTTTGCCTCATTACTGCAGTACAGAAGACCTACTGTTTTTGCATCGGGAAACCATTCCTTGAGAATCTGAGCCTGTTCTTTAAGAGAGGCAAGATCACTTGTTCCGCTCACGTTTGTACCGACTGTTCCGTTCCACGAATCAAGTTCAAGAGCTACTGCGTAATGTGTAATTGAAGTTCCCAGAACGGGAATTGATGATGTTGCAGATGCAGCTGCCTGCAGAGGAGCTGTTGCATTTGCCATAATAAGATCAACATTTTTTGAAACAAAACCGTTTATGATTGTTGAACAGTTGTTCATTTCACCGGAAGCATTCTGCTCGTCAAAAGCAATTCTGTCTCCGAGTGCTTCATTCAAAGCATCCTTAAAACCCTGTGTTGCTGCGTCAAGTGCCGGATGCTGAACAAGCTGGCACATACCCACCGTAAATTTTCCGTCAGTCTTTTCTGCGGAACCTGTTGCAAACAAACATGTTGTTGCAATAACCGTTACAAATGCAAAAATCAAAAATTTTTTCATCTCTTCACTCTCCTTTTTTTTTTTTTAATTGTTCAGCTTCGAACTAAACCGTTAAATAAAAAACCGAAATTACTGTCGTCCGTTACTTTGCAGAGTTACTGAGTAATAGTTGTA
>JAKSPF010000030.1 GCA_024405065.1 Sphaerochaetaceae bacterium
AGGCCTGCCGGACAGCCGTATCGGTACTGGCAGAAGCGTGAGCCATCGGTGCAGTACCCAAACCTGCCTCGTTGGAAAAAATACCTCTTGAAACACCCCTTTTCATAGCAACAAAAACACCGCCGCCGATTGCCGCTCTCGGAGTAAAAGCCTCTCTGAATATTGCCGAAAAAATTGAAGGTACCCTGTCAAGATGGGAAAAAATAATCCCGAGACCAAGAATGATATACAGAGCAGCCATAAAAGGCACAAGACGAACCGTAACCTTTGCCAGTCTCTTCAGACCTCCGGCAAGTATTACAAAAAGAAGAATTGCACATACAATACCTACAATCAGATTGATTGCTGCAGAAGGCTCTCCGCCAAAAGCGGTGATTGTACTGTTAAGAGAATCCTTCACAGAACCGATCTGTGTAGCATTACCGGTACCGAGTGAAGCAATTGCACAGAAAACAGCAAACAAAACAGCAAGCCATTTCCACTTGTCACCAAGACCGTTGCGTATGTAATACATCGGTCCGCCAACATACTCTCCTTTTGAGTTTTTTTCACGGTAATTGACTGCAAGTGCAATCTCAGAAAACTTTGTTGTCATACCTAAAAGAGCACTCACCCACATCCAGAAAACAGCACCGGGACCTCCCAGACATACGGCACCTGCTACACCGGCAACATTACCGGTTCCTACAGTGGCGGCAAGAGCGGTGCACACGGCCTGAAAAGGAGTTATTGAGCCCTCCGTTGAAACCTGTTTCTGAAAAGCTTTGCCGATAGTGTTCTTCATCGTATAGCCGAACTTTCTGAACTGTATGCCTCTCATACCTACAGTAAGAAACAAACCCACGCCAAGTATGAGAATCATTGCGGGCCAACCCCATACGATACCGTTGACAGCACTGTTGACGTTCTGAATAACCTGTAACATAAACTCTACCGCCTTAACAAAATAATTGCGTTATAATAACAAACAGAACAATAAAATGCAACAAACACGCAAAAGACCATAAAGAGCCAATAGAAAGCCAATTGCAAAACCGAGCTTTGCAAAGGTTAAAGTGCCG
Organism: Sphaerochaetaceae bacterium; assembly: GCA_024405065.1. Classification (GTDB taxonomy): domain Bacteria; phylum Spirochaetota; class Spirochaetia; order Sphaerochaetales; family Sphaerochaetaceae; genus JAKSPF01. The sequence goes on from JAKSPF010000030.1 coordinate 1,062, forward strand.
ATTCAGTTCTTCTTTTTACCGAGGTACGCCTCTTGGATCTTAGGATCATTGAAAAGCTCCTTTCCCGAGCCTTCCGTTGTTATTGAGCCTGTTTCAAGAACGTAGGCATAGTCAGCAATCTTCAGAGCCATATTGGCGTTCTGTTCAACAAGAAGAATTGTAACCCCTTTGTTGTTGATATCCTGTATTATTGAAAAAATATCCCACACAAGAAACGGAGCAAGACCTAAAGAAGGCTCATCAAGCATCATAAGTTCAGGACGTGACATAAGTCCACGCCCAACTGCAAGCATCTGTTGTTCACCGCCTGACAATGTACCGGCAGACTGCCATGAGCGTTCCTTAAGTCTGGGAAAAAGATCAAAGACCCACTCTATGTCCTTTTGGATACTCTCTTTGTCCTTTCTCAAATATGCTCCGCATTTAAGATTTTCAAGAACTGTAAGATTTGAAAAAACCCTACGCCCTTCAGGAACAAGTGCAATCCCTGCTTCCAGAATCTTATTGATAGGCTTACCGAGCAGCTCCTGACCGTTATACTTAACGGATCCGCCCTGTGCTTTCACCAAACCGGATATTGTTCTCAACGTAGTTGATTTTCCGGCGCCGTTTGCACCTATCATCGTGATTATCTTTCCGTCAGGAACATTCATTGAAATCCCGCACAATGCCCTTATACCGCCGTAAGACACACTGAGATTTTTTATTTCAAGCATTTTTTTCAACCCCCAGATAAGCATCAATGACCTTCTCGTTATGCTGAATCTCATTAGGATTGCCCTGTGCAATGAGCTTGCCGAAATCAAGCACGTAAATCCTGTCTGAAATATCCATTACAAGGTTCATATGATGTTCTATCAAAAGAACGGTAAGGCTAAACCTGTCCCTTATTTCTCCTATAAAATCGGTAAGTTCATTTGTTTCCTGCGGATTCATCCCGGCAGCAGGCTCATCAAGAAGCAGAAGCTTAGGTTTTGTTGCCAAAGCTCTCGCTATCTCAAGACGTCTCTGTTTGCCGTACGGAAGTCCCGTTGCAAGATCATCCTTAACATCATCAAGTCCGACCGTTTTGAGAAGTTCAGATACTTCCTCCCTGTGTTGTTTTTCCTCTTGCCTGTTCAGCCTGAAAGTTGCAGAAAAAACATTACTGGTTCTGAGCATGTGCTTTGCAATGAGAACATTATCAAAAACAGTCTGAGATTTCCACAATCTTATGTTCTGGAATGTTCTTGCCATTCCGAGTTTCGTAAGCATATCAGGAGTGGGTTTCAAAACCTCACCTGAATATTTATCTGCGTTTAATCCTGCATAGAGCTTCTTCATTTTACCCTGCGGATGATTTCTCACCACAGTTTTACCGCAAAATGAAATTTCGCCGTTTGTAGGTTCATAAACTCCCGTTATTGCATTAAAAGCAGTGGTTTTGCCTGCACCGTTAGGTCCTATAAGTGCAACAATCTCGTGTTCTTTCACATCCAAAGTAAGATTGTTCACTGCAACAACACCACCGAACTGCATTGTCACATTATCAAGGTGAAGAATGTCAGCGTTCATTGCATCTCCCCTTTTTTATTCTGCAAATCAGTGATTTCACACTCTTCACAATATTTTCCGAAGAAATTTCCCTTTCACCCATAATACCTTTCCTGAAAAACAGAACCATTATCATGATAACAAACGAAAATACAACCATTCTGAAGCCGGAACGAAGTATGTTAAGTCCGAAAATATTGTTGTTACTGTTATCAAGAAATCTCAACCACCACTCACTGCACGCAATGAAAAGGAACGAACCGATACATGAGCCTGAAACAGAACCGATACCGCCGATAACAACAATAAGCAGAATCTCATACGTCATTGCGCTTTTAAATGTATTTGCCTGTACAGTTGTCTGATACATCGCAAGAAGAGCTCCGGAAACACCTGCAAAAAACGAACTTATCACAAAGGCAAGACGTTTATGAGATGCAAGATTTATTCCCATTGCCTCTGCGGCAATTTCATCATCACGGATTGCCTTAAAGGCTCTTCCGTATGTTGAATTTATAAGCAAAACTATAACCGCAATGCATATTCCCACAATTATGAACGGGATAAAAATACCCCTGAAATACGGAAATCCTCTGAGGAGCTGAGAACCGTTTGTAACCGGAGCAAGAGCCTCAAGCTGAATAAGTGCTCTGACAATTTCAGCAAAACCCAATGTTGCTATGGCAAGATAATCGCTTTTAAGCTTCAAAACCGGAAGACCTATAAGAAAGGCCATAAAAGCGGCAACGAGTCCTGCAATTATCATTGAGACAGTTACCCCAAGTACCACACCGAACCCGCCGAGTGCATTACCGAGAACCTCTGTCAGTGAAAAATTGAAAAACGGTGAATAATACTGGTATACAACAGGCTTCAATGAAGAGGAAATATTGATTACCGCATAGGAATATGCTCCCATCAACATAAACCCTGCCTGTCCGAGAGAAAACAGACCGGTAAATCCGTTCAGGAGATTCATCGAAACGGCAACAAGTGAAAATATCACACCTTTTTTCAGAACCGTGAGCAACATAGGAGGTACTCCCGGAACAATATCCAGAAGAAATACAGTAAGATACAGCCCGGCTATGAAAAAGATATTCATGGTTTTGTTTGCAAGTTTCATATACACCTCACACTTTTTCAGTCAGTTTTTCACCGAACAGACCCGTTGGTTTAACAACCAGAATTACAATCAAAAGAGCAAAGGTAAATGCGTCGGAAAATGCGGTAAGACCCATACCTTTAAGCAAAGTCTCACAAATTCCTATTATAAACGCCCCGACAACCGCTCCGGGTACCGATCCGATACCTCCGAACACTGCAGCAACAAAAGCCTTCAGTCCCGGCATCGCACCGGAAGTATATGTAACGCCTGTATAGTTCGTAAAATAAAGAACTGAACCTACAGCGGCAAGAAATGAGCCTATTATAAAAGTTGCGGAAATAATTCTGTTTATTTTTATTCCCATCAAAAGACTTGTTTCAAAATCTTTGGAAACAGCACGCATTCCCATTCCTATTTTTGTGTGGTTGATCAGAAAAACAAGAAGGACAACAAGCACAAGCGTAAGAATCGGCGTAATCAGGGTAACCCGTTTTGTACTGGCTCCCATCACTGTAACCACATCGGAAATCCATCCGATTTCCACATATTGTTTTGTCAGTCCTCCTGTCAAATATGCAACCGTATTTTGAATCAGATAACTCACTCCTATTGCGGAAATCATTACAGACATCCTCGGAGCCTGTCTCAACGGTTTGTAAGCTACACGTTCAACAGCAAAACCGAGCAGGACTGTAAGCAAAATAACAAAAACAATTGACAACCACACAGGAAAAACTCCTGTGAGATAGATCATCATTATCCCTGCAGCCATGAAAATATCACCGTGCGCAAAATTGATAAGTCTCAATATTCCGTATACCATTGTGTAACCTATTGCAATGAGCGCATACTGTCCTCCGACTGATACACCCGAAAGGAAATACGGAAACCACTTTGCAAAAAAATCCATAAACACCTTAAAAAAATACGGCAGAGTCCTGAAATGAACTCTGCCTGTTTAGAAATCAGTCAATTACCTTGCAGACTGAACCTTCACAAATGAGAAAGCTCCGTTTACAGCCTGTTTGATGTAAGCAGTATTCTTTTTTGCATCTCCGTTTGCATCAAATGAAATAGCACCGGTAACAAAAGAATCTCCAGAATAAGCTGCAAGAGCATCACGTAAAACCTTACCGTCCGTAGAACCGGCCTTTTCAATCACATCACAGGCAAGGTTGTAGGCATCAAAACCGAGGGCAGAAACCGCAGCAACAATGTCATTACCGCCGTTATTTGTCTTTGCTGTTGCATTGGAATTGAGATAACTCTTGAATCCGTTTACAAACTGACTTGCAATACCGCTCTTGTCGTTTTCATCAAAGAAGGTTGAGCAGTAAACCTTGATGTTTTTACCGTTCTGCGCATCACTTATTACAGATGATTCCCATGTATCTCCGGCAAGAATAGGAATTGACAATCCCTTGGTTGATGCCTGCTCAATAATCAGAGCTGCGTAGGTTGTTGCAGACGGAGCAAAAATCACATCAGCACCGAAATCCTTTGCATTCTGCAAATAACTTGAAAAATCAGATGTCCCTTCAACAAATGTTTCATCGGCAACTACCGTACCTCCGAGAGCCTTGAAAGAAGAAACGAAATTCTTTGCAAGACCCACAGTATAATCATCACCCAGCATTGAAAGAACATATGCTTTTTCAGCCTTACATTCCTCTCTGGCAAAATTAGCCATAACAGAACCCTGGAACGGATCAAGGAAACAAACACGGAAATAATAATCATTTCCGGCTGTGACAGCAGCATTTGTACATGAAACACCGATTGCAGGAATCTTTGCATCTTTGAAATAAGAACCTGCAGCAATTGATACTCCGGAACCGTAAGAACCGAGCACTATTGAGCACTTGTCTGCAACAAGCTGCTGTGCAGCAGAAACCGCCTTATCCGTTGATGACTGGTTATCCTGAATATCAAGCACAACCTTGTACTCTTTTCCGGCGATTTTTACTGTCGGACGAATGCTGTTTGCATACTGAATGCCGATAACCTCCTGTTTTCCACCCGCACCGTTGTCTCCTGACTGTGGTTCAAAAACACCGATTTTTACCGTATAAGAACCTGCGGAAGACTTACTGCACCCGCAGAGTACAAGCAATGCGATGAGTATAACGGAAATCAAATAAAATTTTTTCATATCTCTCCTCCGATATAATTTTTTGAGCCAAGTTCATTCTTCACAAAGCTCAATTTAGCTCCTTATTTTCGCTTTATTTTATACCATAATCTCCAACTGTTCAAGGATAAAAACAAAGTGTCCGTATTTTACAGACACAAACAAAGAAAGACTTTGAAAGACACACATCAAAGAAAAGCTGTGAAGCTCCTTCAAAATCAATCCTTATGAAAGTTGCTCTTAAAAAAAAGACGGACAAAAGTCCGTCTCTCTATCTCTGTAACCACAAATCATTACTGTCAGAATGAGTGTCTCACTCCGGCATAAGTATTCAAGCTGAAATCAGCATTTTCATCAAGAAGCAGAATATCGGAAGCCGCCTCAACACCGAAGGATATACTCATTGAATCACTTGCGGCAAATCCGGTAAACAATCCTATTGCAGCGGTGAATGCAGGCTTTCTATCCATATTGGTCAGGTTCACACCTGCACCGAGCTGTGGTCTGACATACCAGTTTTTGTTTTTACCGACATTGAATGTAAAGCCGCCGCGTGCAGTAAAATTGAACTCATGTTTCTTTGAAGGCTCATCTTTGAAGAAGTAATAATCCAAATCACCACCGGCAAAAAATCCATTACTGGAAATATGACTGTAGGAGAGTTTTGCACCGGTACCGTATTCTGAAGTGAAATTTGTTCCGTACGGTGAAGCATAGATACCGACTTCGTTGCTTCCGTCACTCAAATGAACAGTAGAAGCCCTTGAATTCTTCACAGGCTGCTCAATAACAGGAGTCTTTGTGTTGTAGAAGGTTGTTTTTGTCACAGGTTCCTTGACAACAGGTGCCTCTTCCTTCTTTGCGGGCTCTTCAGCAACAGGTGCTGACAGGGAAATTGTCGGTTTTGCGGGCTTAGACTCAGGTTCTGTCTTTTCGGCAACAACAGGAGCCGGCTTTTCTTTGACAGGTTCCTTAACCGCAACACTACTCTCTGCAGGCTGGGTTTTAACAACATCATTTTCAGCCGTATCAGAACTTGCCGAGGACTTACTGCATCCGCAGAAAACGAGCAAGGCAATAATTATAACAGCAACCAAGTAAAATTTTTTCATATTACTCCTCCGAAATCGTTACAACTGTCTTATTCTATATCATAACCATTTACTGTTCAAGATTAAAAAATAAGGGACGGATACCCGTCCCCCACAAATCAGGTTAAATCACCATCAGAACAGATGTCTCACACCTGCATACACATTCAAACTGAAGTCTGCATTTTCTTTCAGTATATCTGAAGCAGCCTCAAGACCGAATGAAACGCTCATCGTATCACTTGCAGCAAAACCGGTAAACAATCCGAATGCGGCTGTAAATGCAGGGTTTCTACCAAAGTTATTGAGGTTTACACCTGCACCGATCTGCGGTCTGATATACCAATTGTTTTTACCGACGTTGAATGTAAAGCCGCCTCTTGCAGTAAAGCTGAACTCATGCTTCTTGGAAGAATCTTCCTTAAAGAAGAAGTAGTCAAAATCACCGCCTGCAAAGAAGCCGTTGGTAAAGATGTGGCTGTAAGAAATTTTCGCACCGGCACCGTACTTGGAACTGAAGTTGGTACCATAGGGTGAAACGTATACACCGATTTCGTTGTTTCCATCACTTACACGCACAACCGACGCTCTTGAATTCTTAACCGGATCAAGGACAACAACCGGCGTTTTTGTATTGTAAGCCGTTGTCTTGGGTTCCGGCTCGGCTTTTTCTTCAACAGCAGGAGCAGGTTCTTCCTTGACAGGTTCCTCAACAGCAGGAACAGGCTCTTCAACAGGTTCCTCTTCAACGGAAACCGTATCTTCAACAGCAGGCTCCTCAACTATGACGGGAGCAGGTTCTTCTTCTTTGACCGGAACTTCTACAGGAGCAGGCTCAGGAGCGGGCTCCTTCACAGGTTCAACCTTTGCTGCCGGCTCTGCAACGCTTACCGCGGCAACAGGTTCTTCAACCGGAGCTTCAACTTTGCCGGAAGCACAACACTTGACAATGCCGAATATAATAAGAGCGATAATAACTGCCATCAGAGCCTCAACAACAATCCTGATGATTGCAGGGATCTTACTCTTCTTTCCTGCAGCTCTGGACAACTTCACAATAAGACCGTCAAGTTCATCACCGGACAACACAAGATTGTAAGGAACAAATCTTTCTGTTCTTCTGAAGTTCACCTTCTCTTTTCTGAAATATTCAAGCACATACGCATAGGTATCGGCAGCTCTCTCAAGACTCTTGCCCTTGTATTCTGCCAAAGACAACTTCTTCTCAACGGACTTGGCTTCAGCTTTAAGACTGCGCTTCTCATTCTTGAAAGCTTCCTTTTCCTCGTCAGTTGCCTTTTTGGGCAATCTCATACTGCCGAGTCTTTCGGTAATTTCTTCAAGACGACTCCTTAAATCAGCACAATCGTTGTATGTGTTGTCGGCACTGATGGAAGTGTCTTTTGCCCATACCTTCAAAGTTGCCTTCGGAACTCTTTTGGCAGTTGCAGACAGGACAGCACGTTTTACAAACCCGATATTAAGAACAGACTTGACAATACCGTCAACAAACTTGGTAAAAGTCTTGGGAAAATTCTTCACGCCCTTCTTGCACTTGTTAAAAGTTTTCGTTGACTTCTTGCCGCACCTCTTGAAGAAGGGAACTGCTTTATCATTGAAAAAAGCAGAAATCTTTTCCGTGAATGAAACCTTCTCACTGTCCTCTTTCGGAGGCTGGGCAGTTGTAGTTTTCTCAACATAAGGCTTCGGTTCCACAAACCCGCCGAGAAGATCATCTCCTCTCTTTACCGTTTCGCGGATTGTCTCCTTTGAATAACCGGCCCTTATACAGCCTTCCCTCTCCGCCCTCGTCATGATTACACCGTTATATTTCACACGGTCTTTGGTTGCTTTTGCACGTTCTGTGATAATTAACTCCAACCCCGCCATAATGTAGGACTCCTCTTTCTTGGAATATTCACGGTAATTATAGGATAGCAAAATCATATAGTCAACGAAGATTAACCCAAAAAGTCGTAAAAAAAAATCTTAGTTGAGGGTAAATTTCATAACTCCGTTCATAAGTTCAGAACCTGCATCCTTATAGATACTCACACAGTAGATATACGTAACCGGCACTTCTGTTTCTCTACCGATATATAAAAATTAGTAATTAGAAAATTAAGTAATTATAAATTTTTAAATTTCTAATTGCGAACACAAAACCGATAACCGGCACAAACCTTTTGTTGACGGAAAGAACCTTGCAATGTATCATTGTGATAGTCCGGTGTTCCGGATAAGGAGATGACAGAAATGGCTTACAGAATTACAGATTCTTGTGTTGCATGTGGAACATGCGCCGGTGAATGCCCTTGCGGAGCAATCAACGAAGGTGATATCTACGTAATTGATCAGGACAAGTGTGCAGGTTGCGGAACTTGCGCTTCTGCATGTCCCACCGGAGCTATTGTCGAAGAGTAATTCGGAATGGCAACAGAAACGGGCAGTCATGCGGCTGCCTGTTTTTTTTGGCTTATGGAACAGATACTTCCCAAAATGACGGTAACAAAGCTGACCTCTCTGATAAAGGAAACACTTGAAGGTTCTTTTTACGGACTGTGTGTGGAGGGTGAGGTAAGCGGATTCAAGCCGTCCTCAAACGGACACTGGTATTTTTCACTGAAAGACGGTGATGCGGTAATAGGTGCTGCCGTATGGAGAACAAATGTTGCACGCATCGGAATAGTACCCAAAGACGGCATGAAAGTAATTGTAAACGGAGACCTCAGCGTATGGCCTCCGAGCGGCACATACCGTCTCATCTGTACTTCAATGCGGGTAAGCGGAGAAGGTGACATACTTGCAAGACTTGAAGAAAGAAAACGATACTGGGAATCTCTCGGATATTTCAGTCCTTCAATTAAAAAGCCCATACCTGAAAATCCACGTAAAATTGCCGTTGTAACCAGTCCTACGGGAGCTGCGCTTCAGGACATTCTTCAGATAACCCGAAGAAGAAACAGCGGAATGGATATAGTGATTTTTCCTGCAACAGTACAGGGAAGCGGTGCAGCAGAGACAATTGCCGACAGAATACGTGATGTCAACAGATATGCAGCTGCAGATGTAATCATTGTAGGACGCGGCGGCGGTTCCATTGAGGATCTTCTCCCCTTCTCCGAAGACTGCGTAATTCAGGCAATACATGACTCGGAAATTCCGATAATCTCCGCTGTCGGACATGAAATAGACTGGGCAATAAGTGATTTTGCAGCAGACCTGAGAGCACCCACTCCGTCCGCCGCCGCGGAACTTGTCTGCCGCAACAGTCAGGAACAAAGGGAAAAATTACGTACCCTGAAATTTTCAATGCAACAGAGCATCACCGGAAAGCTTAACAATGCGCGTTTGAAACACGAATCACTGACTTCTCCTATGATGTACAAAATCAATGAAATGATTGCCAAATACAGAATGCGTCTTAATTCCGCGGTAAATACCGTGAAAGCGCTCTCTCCAGCATCCGTACTTGAACGCGGTTTCAGCATAGTAACGGACTCCGAAGGAAAAACAATCACCGGTTCAGACATGCTCAGTACCGGTTCGCACATAAAAATCAGATTTGCCAAGGGTCATGTACAGGCATCGGTAACGGAGATTGATAAATGAAATTTGAAGAAAAACTCACAAAGATTGAAGAAATATCAAAAGCACTGCAGGACAGCAACACGGAGCTTGAAAAAGCAGTTGAACTTTACGAAGAAGGGATGAAAACAGCCAACGAACTTGATGCACAGCTGTCAAAACTCGAACGCAGAGCCGAAATTGTCACACGCACTGCAGCCAGTGAAGACGGCCCCATTACCG
>JAKSPF010000031.1 GCA_024405065.1 Sphaerochaetaceae bacterium
AGCCGCCGTGGTGCAATGATGAGGAGAACCTGTGAAGAACTCGGGATGAAGTTTGTCCTTGAAACTGCTCCGGATCCTACAACTGATGTCGGTGTAGCGGGTGCTCAGGCTTACATTCTTGAAAAGGTTCCGGAGTGGGTGGAAAAGTATGGAAAGCAGGCTGCCTACTTCTGTACAAATGATGCACACACAGAACCTCTTCTCAAACAGCTTCTTGTGTATGGCGGATACTTCATTGAGGCTGACCTTCCGAGTCCTCTTATGGGATATCCCGGAGCTTTGGGACTTGACCTTACAGCAGAGGCCGGTGATTTCCAGAAAATTCTTACCAAAGTAGAGACTGCTATTACGGAAAACGGCGGAGCGGGTAAGTTCGGTACATGGGCTTACAGCTGGGGCTATACACTTTCATCAGGTCTTGCAGAACACGCCAAAAATGTTCTTGACGGAAAGAGTGAGCTTCGTAAGGCCAGTGATATTGCCAAGGCTTTCGGTGTGTATTCACCGGGAGCTGAATGGAATGGCGGTGCGTATGTGACGGTTGACGGAGTGAAACTTCCCAACGTTGTTCTTATGTATCAGGATACATATGTAATGGGCAGAGCAAATGATAAGTATATGCACGTTACGGATATTGAAGTTCCGGAATGGTGTTATACCGCCAAATAATTGTTTGAAAAATGTATCTCGGGAAGGGCAGTAATGCCCTTCTTTGTTTGTTTTGACATACGGCAGTTTAACGGCTTGCTCTGATTAAGAGGAATTTGCAAAACCAAGCTTCGTGAAGAAGCGGATTCAGGATTTATGGAGGAGTTTTGAAAGTTCCTCATCAAAAAAGGAAAAAAACATGACAGAAAAAAAAGTTCCTTTGCTTGAAGTAAGAAACGTCAGCAAAGACTTTTTTGGAAATAAGGTTCTCAATGACATCAATTTTACAATGGAAGAGGGTGATGTTCTCGGTCTGGTCGGTGAGAACGGAGCGGGAAAGAGCACTCTTATGAAGATTCTTTTCGGAATGGATGTCATCAGGGAAACAGGTGGCTATGGCGGAGAAGTTATCATCAACGGCAATGTTGTAAAGTTTGTCAGTTCTTTTGATGCTCTTGAATCAGGTATCGGAATGGTTCATCAGGAGTTTTCACTTATTCCCGGTTTTACAGCCACAGAAAATATTCTTCTTAACAGAGAACCTCAGAAGTATAATGTGATTTCAGAAATATTCGGCAAGAGGCTGAATACTCTCAACAGATCTTCAATGAAAGAAAAAGCAGAGGACGCTATTTCAAAACTCGGAGTGAAGATTGACAGTGATATGGTTATAAACCGGATGCCTGTAGCTCACAAACAGTTTACCGAAATAGCAAGAGAACTTTCAAAAGATAATATGAAACTTCTGATTCTTGACGAACCTACCGATGTTCTTACTGAGAAAGAAGCGGAAACTCTTCTGGAGTCAATAGGAACTGTGGCAAAGCGCGGTATTGCCGTGATTTTCATTACCCATCGTCTTCACGAAATCCTTTCAGTCTGTAACAAAGTCATTGTTATGAGAGACGGTCTGATTGTTAAGGATGTACCTGCAAAAGAGACAAATGTTGAAGAAATCACCAAATGGATGGTCGGAAGAAAAGTTAAAGAGCAGGAAACAAAAAGGGAATCAGATCCCGATAAATCAAATAAAACAATCATGTCTGTCAAAAACCTTTGGGTTGATATGCCGGGTGAGACAGTAAGAAACGTAAGTCTGGATATTACGGAAGGGGAAATTCTCGGAATAGGTGGTCTTGCAGGTCAGGGGAAATTAGGTATCCCGAACGGTATCATGGGTCTTTATGAAGCCGGCGGTAAGGTTATTCTGAAAGGCAAGGAAATTCCTCTTAACAGTCCGAGACAGTGTCTTGATGCAAATATCGCCTTTGTTTCAGAGGACAGACGCGGTGTCGGTCTTTTGCTTGATGAGACTCTTGAGTGGAACATTGCTTTTCCCGCCATGCAGATAAAAAATAAATTTCTGAAAAAATACGGTCCGATTACATGGAGAGATGAAAAGGCGATTGAGAAAGTCACTGAAAAATATGTTGAAGAACTGCAAATCAAGTGTACAGGTACAAAGCAGAATGCAAAGGAACTTTCCGGAGGTAATCAGCAGAAAATATGTCTGGCAAAAGCTTTTGCACTGGAGCCCGGTCTTCTGTTTGTTTCAGAACCTACACGTGGTATTGATGTAGGGGCAAAGGCTCTTGTCCTTGATGCTCTCAGAAGGTTCAATAGGGAAAAAGGTGTCACTGTTGTAATGATTTCTTCAGAACTTGAGGAGCTCAGATCTGTTTGTGACAGAATTGCCATAGTTTCAGGCGGTAAAATTTCCGGCATTCTTCCTGCAACTGAATCATCTGAGAAATTCGGTATGCTTATGGTAAGCAATGTCAGATAAGGTAAGGTGTGTGTATGGGTGAAACTTTGATTAGTAAGAGTACGTTACAGAAGGCGGTTCAGAGCTTTGGTCTGCCCAGACTGATTATTGCAGGCTTCCTTCTTTCCCTGTTTATCACAGCTCCGTTTGTCGGTTCAAATTTTTTTACACAGCTTTCAAATACAATCAACCGTTTCGGTTGGAATGCGGTTCTGGTTCTTGCAATGGTTCCGATGGTTCATTCAGGTTGCGGTTTGAATTTCGGTCTTCCGCTCGGAATTATTTCAGGCTTGCTCGGAGCAACGCTTTCCATTGAAATGGGTTTTACCGGTTTTGCGAGTTTTGTAATGGCTGTTGTTTTCTGCACTCCGTTTGCATTAGTCCTCGGTCTCGGTTACGGTTGGCTCCTTAACAAAATCAAAGGCGGTGAAATGATGATTGCCACTTACGTAGGGTTTTCTTCGGTATCATTCATGTGTATGATGTGGTTGCTCCTTCCGTACAAAAGCCCGACAATGATATGGGGTTATGCAGGAAAAGGGTTGAGAACTACTATTTCACTTGAAGGGTTTTACAGCGGTGTTTTATCAAACTTTCTTGCAATCAGAACTCCGCATATGTTGATTCCTACAGGTGCAATTTTGTTTTTTGCATTACTTGCTTTCGGTATGTGGGCGTTTCTTCATACAAAGACCGGTACTGCAATGACGGCTGTCGGTTCAAACGCAACATTTGCACGTGCGGCAGGCATCAATGTTGACAAAATCAGAATATTAAGTGTTGGTATGTCAACGTGGCTTGGTGCTGTAGGCATACTTGTTTACCAACAGGGCTTCGGTTGGATGCAACTTTATATGGCTCCGTTCAATATGGCTCTTCCTGCCGTGTCGGCAATTCTGATCGGCGGTGCTACAGTAAACAAGGCAAGCATTATAAACGTTGTTTTAGGTACATTTCTCTTTCAGGGTATCGTTACAATGACTCCTACCGTTATCAACAATCTCATGATGGTAATTACAGGACAGGGACTTGATATTTCGGAAGTCATCAGAGTTATTGCTTCCAACGGTATGATTCTTTATGCATTAACAAGAAAGTCGGAGGTAACAAGATGAAACTTTTGAAGAACAATTCTTTCAACATTCTGACTTTTTTCAAGGACAATTCGGTTCCTGTAATGTTTGTTTTGATTTGTGCCGTGTGCATTCCGGTTGCCGGTTTCCCGCTGCAGTATCTTTTGTCTGAAATCATTACAAGAATCGGTAGAAATGCCTTTTTGATTCTTGCACTGTTGATTCCGATTATGGCCGGTATGGGTCTTAATTTCGGTATGACTCTTGGGGCAATGGCCGGTGAAATAGGTCTCATTTTTGTTTGTGATTGGAGAATTTACGGAATTCCCGGAATTGTTCTGGCAATGATCATATCCATTCCCATTTCCGTTTTACTCGGATGGCTTTGCGGTACGATTATGAACATGGCAAAAGGGCGCGAGATGATTACGGGTTACATAATGAACTACTTTATCAACGGTATCTATCAGCTCATTGTACTGTTCTGTATGGGTTCAATTATTCCTATAAAACACAGCGATATTTTGCTTCCGAGAGGCTATGGAATAAGAGTTACGGTTGACCTTATAAATATGCGCCAGAGCCTTGACAATCTCATTGCCGTCAGAATCGGAATGATAAAGATTCCGGTATTTACCTTTATTCTTATTGCTCTCATGTGTCTGTTTATTGTTTGGTTCAGAAAGACAAAACTCGGTCAGGATATGAGAGCGGTAGGTCAGGATATGGAAGTTGCACGTGCCACGGGTATTACCGTTGAGAGAACAAGGATCATTTCAATTATCATGTCTACTGTTCTGGCAGGTTTCGGCATGATTATTTACCTTCAGAATATCGGCAGTCTTACTACTTACACGGCTCACTCGCAAATCGGTATGTTCTGTATTGCGGCTCTTCTTGTCGGCGGCGCTTCCGTTGATAAGGCAAGTATCGGTAATGTTTTCCTCGGTGTAATTCTTTTCCACCTTATGTTTATCGTTGCTCCGAACGCGGGAGCTGCGATAACCGGAGACTCAATGATCGGAGAGTATTTCAGAGTGTTTGTTTCTTATGGTGTCATTACGGTTGCTCTGGCAATGTATGAAGCAAAGAAGAGACGGGCAAAAAGTCTTGCGGGACGTAAGCTTGCACAGGCTCAGAAGGAGGAAGCAAAATGAGAGTAAAAAGGCAGACTTTGTTTATTGTCGGTGCTGTTCTTCTTCTTGTCGGTATTGCTGTTTTGATGGTGATAATCGGGCGCGGTCATATCGTTTATGTTGATAACAAAACCGTTGAATACAACGGAAACGAGTACAAGGCTTATAATCTTGTTGAGCTTTCGGCAAAAGGAAATGATCCTCAGGAGGCTTTTGCAAGAGACAGAATTCTGTTTAAGTGTGTCGGGCAGAGTCTTAAAATAGAATATGAAGCGACAAAAAAACAAAGCAGTTCACCGGAAAAAGGAATCATAAATAAAAAGATTCCTTTTTCATGGGATGCAGTTGTTGTCAATCTTCCTGCTTATTTTGCAGGTCTTCCCGAGGAAGTTTGGTTCACTGAATTTATTCAGGAACCTCCGGCTGACAAATCATCCTCCAACGAAGAAATTGTTTTTGATGAATTTACTGCATTCTGATCAGCAGGCGACTTTCAAAACTTTGATTTACGGTAAGTCTGTTTTATAACGGCGAACCGGTGAATGCTTTACGCTTTGAGGTATAGTTGATATATTTGTCGTGCAGGCGGAGGTGTCGGATGAGCAGAACGGTTTACATGGACAATAATGCCACAACAATGATGGCTCCTGAGGTTCAGAAGGCTGTTGCACAGGCACAATCCGTGACTTACGGAAACGCTTCAAGCATGCACAGTTTCGGGCGTGAGGCTGCTGCTTTGGTTGAGGATGCAAGGAAAAGTGTTTCACAGCTTATTGAATGCAGACCTGAAGAAGTGACATTTACAAGCGGGGCATCCGAATCAAACAACACGGTATTTTCAATTGCACGCTCGCTGATTGAGAAGGGCAGAGGAAAAAGAATAGTCACCACAACTATTGAACATCCCTCAATAATTGAGACTGTGAAGTATCTCAGAAAGTGCGGTATTAACGTGGATCAGGTTCCTGTTGACGGTGAGGGACGTGTCCGAATCGGTGAACTTGAAAAAATCATGGGTAACGATGTTGTTTTGGTCTCGGTTATGACAGGAAACAATGAGACCGGTACAATACAGGAGATAGGACAGATTTCGGAAATTGCTCACCGGTACGGTGCGTTGATGCATACCGATGCTACTCAGGCAATCGGAAAAATTGAGGTGTCCTGCAAGCAGTGGAATCTTGATTATCTCTCATGCAGTGCTCACAAATTTTACGGCCCTAAAGGAGTGGGTGTTCTTTATTCAAAAAAAGATGCTCCGTTTGAAACCTACGTTCATGGAGGTGAACAGGAACACGGCAGGAGAGCAGGAACTTACAATACTGCTGCAATTTACGGGTTAGGGGTTGCTGCCCGTCTGGCAAAGGAAGGCATAAAAGAAGAGCACGACAGACTGTGGGCAATGCGTGAACGTCTCAGAACCGGAATAGTGAAAAGCATTCCGGATGTTGTTGTGAACGGTTGTCAGGAGCATTGTCTTCCCGGTACTCTTGACGTTTCTTTTCCCAGTGCGGAGGGAGAATCCATACTTCTCATGCTTGATATGGCAGGAATTGCCGTTTCAACGGGAAGTGCATGTGCAACCGGTTCACTTGAACCGAGTTATGTTCTTCTTGCCGGCGGGCTTGATGTGGAACTTGCACACGGTTCAATAAGATTCAGTTTGGGAAGATTCAACACGGAAGAAGACGTGGATTATGTTCTTGAGGTTCTTCCTCCTGTGATAAAAAAACTCAGAGAAATTTCAACGAGGTGATGTTATGTCGGACAGCTTTTTAGCAGATTGGGTTTATACGGATACGGTGAAAGAACACTTCATGAATCCTCGCAACATATGGAAAAAGTACGAAAATTGGACTCCTGATGCATCAGGTGAGGTCGGTTCTCTTGCATGTGGCGATCAGATGCGTGTCGGAATTATTGTGAAGGATGACAGAATCAGTGATATACGTTGGCTGACTTACGGGTGTGCAAGTGCAATTGCAAGTACCTCTATGATGAGTGAACTTGCAAAGGGAATGACTCTTGCAGAAGCTTATAATATTACACCTGCAATGATAACAGATGCTTTGGGAGGTCTTCCGGAGCATAAATTTCACTGTTCTGTTTTGGGTGATAAAGCCTTGCGTGCTGCAATAGACAACTACCTTGAGTCAAGGAATCTTCCCAATCCGTATAAAAAGTCGGTTGCAAAGATAATCTGTGAATGTAAGGGCGTTACAGACCAGATGATTGAGGAACTTGTTGTTGCCGACAAAGCAAAGACCATAGATGAGTTAAAACAGCTTACCGGATTCGGAACCGGATGCGGTAAATGCGTCAATAAGGTAACTCAGTATTTTGAAGAAATGAAGCATATTCACAACAAATGAATACAGTCCGATTGAGGGAAATTCTCAGACAGACAGATATGGCAACTCACCGTGATTCTCAGCAGTCACCGTTGAAGGTTCTTGTTGCTGATTTGACTTCTGAGACTTTTTCGGTAATTGATTCCTGTGGCGACTGGTTCGGCCGATACGGTGCCGTTCTCGGTTATGCAATAAGACTTTGGGGAGAATTCTGTACGGGAGATGAAAACCCTGTGGTTATTGCAGCAGGTAAAAAAAGAACAGCCATCGTGTTCAGGAATCCGGTAACGGAACTTGTTACGTTCAATACGGTTTCTTCTTCTTTCGGTGCAGAGCTGAACGGTTGCGGTTACTGTGCACTTGTGATTACAGGACATCTTAAAAGAAGCGGTGCTGTTGTGGTTGACGGTGTTGAAAAACATTGTGTTCTTTCCGAAAAACTGCGTAATGCACGGGTCTCACAGGTAAATCTGTTTTTCCGGAACTGCGGTGAATGCCTTGCAACGGGACCTTCTGCGGACAACGGTATTCACTTTGCAGCTGCCTGTCTGTCAGGAAAAATTACAGGACGCGGCGGATTGGGCTTCAGACTCGGAGAAAAAAACTTAAAAGCTGTAGTGATACACGCTGCGTCTATCAATGATGTAAGGGAGAGCATAGAGCAAAGGGGCAGTGCAAATTTGTCTCTTTTAACGGAACAGGCATACAGAAACGGTTGGGCTGCGGTTTCAAATTTCAGACGTAGGACAGATCCGAGGATGTTTCACCTTACGGAGCGTGAAGCAAACAGGAGGCTTGCGGAATATCAGGGTTTGTTTCCTGATACTGCCTCCGTGATAATGCTTGGTTCCAACTGTGATTGTTATGATATTGTTTCTGTTGCCGACAGATTCAATCTCTGCTTTGATTTGGGGCTTGATCCCGTTTCAACGGGAAACGTAATCGGCTGGCTTCTTGATGCTTCACGGCGTAATGTAATCAATATTACGGGGTTTACAGGAGAAGACAGCGAAGCAGTTATGCAACTGATTGAAGATATGGCAATGAGATCCGGAATCGGAGGCATACTCGGTTCGGGTACGGGTTTTCTTGCTTCGTCCTGTTCCGATACCGCTTCT
Organism: Sphaerochaetaceae bacterium; assembly: GCA_024405065.1. Taxonomy (GTDB): domain Bacteria; phylum Spirochaetota; class Spirochaetia; order Sphaerochaetales; family Sphaerochaetaceae; genus JAKSPF01. The sequence continues at coordinate 8,092 of JAKSPF010000031.1, forward strand.
TCATTTTGCATTCACGGAGTAGAGTGCGGACCCGTTGATTTCAGAGGCAGTTTTGCAAGTGCTTTGAACAGTGCTGCGGAAAATTATTTTCCGGTGTTTTTTGAAATGGCATCAGGTCTTTGCAGCAAGCATCCCGTGTTCTGGACCGTATTGAATGAAGATCTTGTTTTGGGATATGAAAGTCTCGGTCTTGACCCGGAAACTGAAATACGGACACTTACAACGGTGAGTGCTCTGAAACTGAAACACGCCGGATCGTCTGAAAAATACGCAAAAAAAATATTCGGGTGGAATTCAGATGCTGCGGAAACCGGCAGGAACGTATGGCAACTCCTTAACGGAATCAACGGGGTGGCAGGAAAGATTGAGTACAAAATTCCCGATTATTTCATTACAGATTCAGACAGTGATTTTCCCGAGCCTGCGGTTGTCCCGTTCAGCAGACTTTTTGATGAATATATGACAATGAGAGGATATCTTTACAAGGGAGTGACCGTAAATGAAAAGTGAAATTATCCGGTTAAGACCGGTTGTTAAGGATTATGCGTGGGGTAACAACATGTTTATTCCCTCACTTCTCGGAGAAAAAGCAACGGGACAACCGCAGGCAGAACTCTGGATGGGTGCTCATAAACAGGGCAGTTGCCTGATTGCCGAAACCGGTGAATCACTCAGAGATTTTCTTGACAGAAATCCTTATTTTGCCGGTTGTCGTGCGGATTCTTTTCCTTTTCTCTTCAAGGTTCTTGCAATAGAAAAGCCCCTCAGCATTCAGGTTCATCCGGATGCAGAACAGGCAAAGCGTTGTTTTGAAGAAGGCAATCCGAATTACAGTGACCCTAATCCCAAAGCCGAGATGTTTTATGCCCTTACTGACTGCACACTGATGTGCGGACTCAGAAAACAGTACACAAAAAATGAAGAAACTCTTGCCATGAAAGAATATCTTGAGCGTTTTTATCCGGGCGATCCGGAAACGTCAGCACCTTTCAGATTGAATATCGTTCATCTTGAAGCCGGTGAGGCGGTGTATCTGAAACCCGGAATTCTCCACGCTTACATACGTGGAAACGGAATTGAGCTTATGAACAACTCCGATAACGTGATCCGTGCAGGTCTTACTTCAAAACATATTGACAGGAATGAACTTGACCGTATTGCCTTGAAAACGCCGTATGACCCAGCCTTGCTCGGCAGTTTTGAAGATACGGGCGGAGAACACTTCTTCACGGAGGCCGGTTTCATACTTACGGTTATGAAGGACGGTTTTTTCACATATGATACCGACAACGTGAAAATTCTGATATGTACAGAAGGTTCTGCCACTCTCAACGGATACTTCAGGCTTTCAAAAGGTGAAGTTTGTATTATTGCAAAGGGGCATACGCTTTGTGTGGAAACAGACGGAACTGTGTTTTGCGCAGAGTGATTTCAGTACGGTGCCGAAGTGTTGGCGCTGCCGAATGTTGAACCTTTTGTTTCTGTCGTGTACCAGTCGGAAGCAGTGTCTGAATCTCCCGTATTGAGCTTGCGGCTCATTGAACGTGTTGCCGTAGCGTTCTTTGATATTACCGGATCTCCTTTCCACCATGAATTTTCCAGAGCTTTCAATACCCGTTCATAAACAGCTTTCTTTCCGTAACCTTCGTACAACTCACTCTCCTGTGCGGAATAAATCACGCAGTCTGTAACCTTTGCACCCTGTGACGGTGATGATGCGAGCGTCTGAATACCGTTTTTGGCAGACGGTTTTATATCTTCACCTGTACAGATGTTCCACACGTTGTCCGCAGGGTGTTCCTGAGTGTTCTTCGGAAGGGTTTTGCGCCAGTGAACCACAATGAAATCACCCTCAGACACATCTATTGAGGGCAGAACAACAAAACTTTCCCTGTCTTCCGGTATTCCGTTATACAGCACTGTTCCCGCCGTATTGCCTGAACGTATTGCAAGCAGTTCTGTTCTGTGAGGACTTGTATCGGTTCCCGTTGTGGTGATTTCATTAATGAGAAGACCTGCGGGGTGCGGGTTGTAACCCCAAACCTCAACGGATACCGTGACTGAATTTCCTGCTTTATCTTCTACCCTTCCTGAAAGTTTCATTGATTCTCCGGCTTCCAATGACTCGTTGAGTATGATTACAATACCGTAACCGTCCTCTGCGGCTTCAAACGGAGCAAAGGATTCCGGAACAGGAGTTACCGGTTCGTCAAAAACCAGCCTGACGGATGCCTCTGACTGAGCATAGACTTCAAGCATTACCGGCGGTTTTGTGTCGGAAAGAGTGAATTTGTTTACTGCGGCAGACGGAGAAAGTCTGCACCCTGAACAGAATTCAGCCAAAAAAAGCAAGACAAATGCAAAAGATTTACGTAAACCTAATTTCTTCATGTAATACCTCTCTGATATACATAGATACAAAAAAAACGATTTTTCTTCAGAAACGATATTGCGGACATATTTTTCGCCGGT
>JAKSPF010000032.1 GCA_024405065.1 Sphaerochaetaceae bacterium
TGATTTCAACTCACTGCGGCAAAGTGTTCTTGTTTCAGTAAATGCAAAAGGGGGCGGTAAACCTCCGGTTTTTCAGGGCATTGCCGACTTTTCACAAACAGGTGTACAGACTTTCCTTCTTAGCGTGAAGAGCCTGTTTCAAACTCTGTAGAGCAGCAACTTTCAAAACTCCTTGAAAATTTATTTTGCAATTGGCTCTAAAAGATTTTCTATCTTACTTACACAGTCCCGTGCTTGAGGAACGGATGCTTTTTCAAGTTCCTTTGAGAAAGGAACGGGACTGTTCTGACCGCCTATCTGAAGCACAGGAGATTTCAAAGTGCGGAATGTCTGTGAATCCGTGCAGATCAGAGAACAGACCTGAGAGGCAACACCTCCGAAACTTGACGGATCCTGAATTATCACCGCTCTGCCCGTTTTTCTTACATTTTCAAGTATTGTTCCGGCATCAAGAGGTTTCAGGGTACAGAGATCAACCACAGATGCACTGATGTTCTTTTCTTCAAGAATTTCAGCCGTTTCCAAGGCAGTGAGAACTGCATGGGAATAGGCAATTACCGTAACATCACTTCCTTCTTTCAAAAGACGTGCATGACCTATCTCAGACGGAGTTGCGGAAATTTCACCCTCAGTTCCGTACAGAAGTTTGTGTTCAAAGAAAAGCACGGGATTATTGTCCCTGATTGCCGCTCTGAGAAGATGGTAAGCATCGGACGGATTACTCGGAGCAACAACTTTAAGTCCGGTACTGTTCATGAACAATGCTTCAGGGCTTTGGGTATGCTGTGCACCGTGACCCGTTCCGCTTCCCTCAGGAAGACGTACCGTAATAGGACAGCAGAACTGACCGCCGCTCATAAAGTGAGTTTTTGCTGCGTGATTCACAATGGGGTCAAATATGAGGGTAAAAAAGTCTGCATACATTATTTCAATTACAGGTCGTAACCCCATCATTGCGGCGCCGGCGGCAAGACCGGTGAAGCCTTCTTCCGAAACCGGAGTGTCAATTACCTGATCCGGATGTTCGGCAATAAGCCCTTCGGTAACTTTGAAACAGCCTCCGTAAACACCCACATCTTCACCCATAAGTACAACATTTCTGTCACAGGTCATCTCATCGTTGAGTGCCTTTCTTACAGCTTCTCTGAAAGTCACAGTCAAACCTCCCCATCCGCAAAAGTCAGGTCAAGAGCCTGCTGTGAGGTGAGTCTCTCACCGCTTTTTTCAAGAGCATCTGATGCACACTTCTCAATATAGTCTCTGCACTTGTTTTCAATATCTTCAATTTCCTGCGGGGTGAGCAACTTTTCCTCAGTGAGTTTTTTCTCAAAAAGAACAATCGGGTCTTTGGCGAGCCAGCTCTGTTCCTCTTCCTGTGTACGGTAAAGCCTTCTGTCGCTCTTTGAGTGACCTTTCTGACGGTAAGTATCAACTTCCAGCAGAAAAGGTCCGTGACTGACAATATATTTTCTTGCCTCACGTACCGCTTCATAAACAGCACAGACATCATTACCGTCAACAACGGCACCGGGCATAGAGTAGGCTGCAGCCCTATCACTTACCCTTGCAACGCTGAGCATTTTACTGCTGGGAGCACTCATACCGTAGTGGTTGTTTTCACAGTAGAAAAGTACCGGAAGTTTCCAGATTGAAGCCATGTTCATACTCTCATGAACACTTCCTCGTGAAGAAGCACCGTCACCGAAAATCGCAACGCTTATATTTTCCCTGCCGATTCTTTTATTGTAAAACGCAATACCGGTTGCAAGAGGGACACCGCTTCCCACAACTGCGCTTGACCCGAGGTTGCAGTGACATCTGTCGGGCATGTGCATACTTCCGCCCAGACCTTTTGCAAGACCGTGTAACGAACCGAACATTTCACTGAACATTGCAAACGGATCACTGCCCTTGCATATAGTAAAGCCATGACAGCGGTGTGTGGGCACAATCCAGTCCTCCGGTTCAAGTGCAAGGCACAGACCTGCCTGTGACGCTTCCTGACCGTTTGCAAGATGAGTTGTACCGTGAATCAGCCCTGCCTTGAAAAGCTCTTCGGTTTTTTCTTCAAAAAAACGCGAATTGAGCATCATCGTAAGAGCTCTGATATATATTTCCCTGTCCATCACAACAGACTGTCCAGCTCAATTTCACAGGCAACCGCAGGAACGGTAACACCCCAGTTCTCAAGAACCTGCGGGTGAATTTCACCGAAAACACCTGCTTTTTTACCGTTTACGATAATTTCAGCACAGCGACCCGTAATGAAACGTGAATCACATTCAGGTGCTTTAAGAGTGTATTCATAACGCAGGAAGTACATCAGGGTATTCACAAGGCTGTTGACCTCATTGAAGCCCACTGCAGAATCGGCAGACATAAAACCGAGACTGTTGTGCGTCACCGTACCGCTGTTATCAGACGGTTCAAGGTATGCAATTTTTCCAACCTCAAATATGTTGTGAGGATAGACCGCATTGCCTGAAACACTTTCACTTTCAAGCAGAGAAGGAATTACGGAAGGACGTACGACTTCGTAGTTTTCAGTCATCGGATTTGCAATGAAGATTGCCTTTGCCTGACTGTCCGTGATGTTCATATTGTCAATATACTCTCTGCGGCTTCCCAGATAGTTGTACATCATTTCCTGAAAACCCAGACCCACCATTATGTCCTTGATTTTTCTGGAAAGTTCTTCCGCCGGAGTGAGTCTGCCTATGGTAAAATCACGGGGAATCGTAGGAATGAAATTATCAAGACCGTAACCTATCATCACATCTTCCACTATATCAACGGGGTGCAGAAAGTCATTTCTGTAAGGAGGGCACTTCACGGTGATGGTTTTGCCGTTCACCGTACTTTCAACACCCATTCTCAAAAGTGCCTTCTTTGCTTCGGATACGGTCATTTTCTGACCGAGAACCCTTACAATATCAGACAATTCACAGGAAGCATCCTGCTGGAAATAATAGGGAACCGTAATTTCCTTTCCGAATTCCGTTTTTTCCGGGAATATTACCTTTATCGGTTTAATCGTAAAGCCTAAATCAGCCATATCACATGCCATTATTGAAGCGCACAGAATAAGATCTTTCAGAATCGGACCCGACATTTCAACAAACAGAGAGGAATCACCTACCTCAACTGCACCTATTTTTGCACTGTTGATTATCGGCGGCATGGAAAGAATTTCACCGCTGTCATCGGAAAGCAGAGGATAAACCTTTTTATCCTGTATTATGTGACCGAATTCCTGCCCTTTGGGATGTTTTTCAAGAATTTCACGTAACGAGAGGTCTTCATCAAGGTGAAGCGGCACAAAGTGAGTTTTATCAGGATCTGCACCGTCATAGTGCACCGGATATTTTATAAGTTCATCACGGTAAATCCCCATTGCAATGGTTTTTCTCTTGCGTCCGAAGTTCCAGCAGAGTTTTTCCTGACTCTGAATAAGCGTAGTGAGAATATCATCATCCACAACCTTACCGTCAGCGGCAAAAGCAACCGAGTACGGTCTTACATCTGCTGCCTTTTTTCCTATGTGCAATTCACGTCCGCCGTTATCTTCACTGTGACCGGCACAGGAAAAGAAAGGATAGCGTGACGGTTTTCCCGCATCGTAGTTTTTCAGCAGACGGGAGAGACCCATAGCACTCCACAGATCAGGTCTGTTGGTGTCATTGAGTTCAATTTTCAGAACATGATTTGCCTTGTCGTGTTCGTCAAGCTCTGCCTTTGCACGCGGGAAAATCTCCTCAAGCTGAGAATCCGTGTATTTACGTCCCATAAGGGAAAAGAACATTTTTTCAGTGGTTTCAAATTTAGGCATCAGTTACCCCTCCTTGTTCTCACGCTTTCAATATCGGGGGTAAAAAGCTCCCTTATGTCGTTAAGCCCCAGATGCATAAGTGCCATTCTGTCAATACCCAACCCCCATGCCAGTACCGGCTCGTCAATACCCAAAGACTTTGTCACTTCCGGGCGGAAGATGCCTGACCCTCCAAGTTCAAACCACCCCAAGACCGGATGCTTTATGTGAATTTCAATTGAAGGTTCGGTAAACGGGAAATAACCCGGAACATATTTGAAATCCGTAGCACCTGCAATTTCTGTTGCAAACATCTTCAGAAGTCCCAAAAGATCTTTAAGATTTGCCTCTTTGCCTATCACGATACCTTCTGTCTGGTAGAAATCGGCTCCGTGTGTTGCATCAACTTCATCATAGCGGAAACACCGCACAACACCGAAGTACTTTCCCGGTACCTTTGCCTTTGTGAGCTGATGTGCGGAAAGCACCGTACCCTGACTTCTCATCACCTGACGTCTTGTAAATTCACGGTCAAATTTGTAACCCCACCCGCGGGAACCCGTATTACCGCCGTCCGTGTGGGTGTTTGCGATATTTGTAAGCCACGGTTCCTCAATCTTTTTGCAGTGAACCGGATTCTTCACGTAATATACGTCATGTATGTCACGTGCACTGTGGAACTGTGGCATAAAGAGCGCATCACCGTTCCAGAACTCATTTTCCACAAGCGGTCCGTCAAATTCCTCAAAACCCAAAGAGGTGAGTTTGTCTTTCACCCACTGAATGTAATTACCGTAAGGATTATGTCTCCCCGGCACAATACGGGAAACCGGGGCATCAAGACCGTATGGACGGAACTGAGCGTTTTTCCATGAACCCTGTGCGACTATCTGTGGGGTAAGTACTCCTATTTCTTCACCGGTTATGTTTGCATCAATTACAGCCTGTTTTACCTCAAGACCGGTTTCGGTGATTTTATATTCAACAATTTCTTTTTCATTTATTTTAAAGGGCGAACCGGCACTGCCCCTTTTCTTTGAAATGTTGCCCATCAGAGACTTTTCATAGTCTGAAAGTGAAGACTCTTCAACAGGAGCAGAAAGACCTTTTTCAAGAAGTTTTGCCGTATCCGTAATGCTTCGTGGCAGCACCTCACTTTTAAGAAAAGCCCTGTTCTGCTCATTCATTGCGGTGACCCCCGCCTTTGAAAGCGCACCGTAGGCACTTCCTATGTCACTTTTTTCAAGATTAAGAGCCTCCGCAATCTCAACAAGTCCCATGGCTCCGTTTTTTTTCAGAAGCTCAAAAATTCTCTGAGACGGAGTGCCGTCTTTTGCATATTGTTTTCCGAGCTCGGTAAGTTCATAGGTTACAACCGTGCGTTTTGACACCTCTTTCAGACAGTCTTTTGCACAAAGCCAGCTGAAAGCCTGATTGCACTGTCCTATGTTGTACCCCAGCATACTGACTATACCGTCAGCGGTGATCTGTGTTTTCTCATCAATGTTTCTCAGTAACTTCACCTCAAGAGGATGAAGATTTTTTACATCAGTCATTAGGTTCTCCCTGTCCGAACCTCACAACCGGCACGGACAATCACAGAGAATCATTCTATATACTGGTGAAAAAAATGAAAAGACCACAACCGATTGAAGTGATTTACAAAATGTGATAATTTCCAATCCCGTAAATTCAGAGGTGAAAATGACAGATTTATCAAAAATGAGGAATATCGGCATAAGTGCCCATATAGACTCGGGAAAAACAACACTCAGTGAAAGAATCCTTTACTACTGTAACAGGATTCACGCAATCCATGAGGTTCACGGCAAAGACGGTGTAGGTGCAACCATGGACAGCATGGAACTTGAAAGAGAAAGAGGAATCACCATTGCAAGTGCCGCAACAAGTGTGCACTGGAACGGTTATGACATAAACGTGATAGACACTCCGGGTCACGTGGATTTCACAGTGGAAGTTGAACGTTCACTCAGAGTCCTTGACGGAGCAATTCTTGTTCTCTGTTCGGTTGGCGGAGTGCAGAGCCAGAGTATCACCGTAGACAGACAGATGGACAGATACCGTGTACCGCGTGTTGCGTTCATCAACAAATGTGACCGTGTAGGTGCCAATCCCAAGCGTGTTGTTGAACAGATGCGTGAGAAACTTAAACTCAATGCCGTGCTTGTGGAACTTCCGATAGGACTTGAGGACGGCTTTGAAGGTGTTGTTGACCTTGTGAACATGAAGGCGCTTTACTTTGACGGACCTAACGGCAACGTTGTCAGAGAGGAGGCAATCCCGGCTTCACTGGAAGCGGAAGCACGTGAACGCAGGGCAATGCTCATAGAAGCGGCAAGTGATTTTGATGATGATCTTATCATGCTTGCTCTTGATGGCGGTGAGCCGGATCCGGAACTCTTGGAGCAGGCAATAAGAAAAGGTACGCTTTCACTGAAAATGTGTCCTGTCTTTGTCGGTTCGGCACATAAGAATAAGGGAATACAGCCCCTTCTTGACGGTGTGACAAAGTACCTGCCGGATCCTACTGAAGTTGAAAACCGTGCACTTGACCTTGATGACGGAGAAAGGGAAATTGTGCTTCAGCCTAATCCTGAGCGTCCTCCGGTAGTTCTTGCTTTCAAACTTGAAGACGGACAGTACGGACAACTTACCTACATACGTGTCTATGAAGGCTGTCTCCATAAGGGTGATGAACTTGTCAATACAAGAACAAAAAAGAAGTTCAAGGTAGGTCGTCTCATAAAGATGCATGCTTCTGAAATGGAAGACATCACCGAGGCATACTGCGGAGACATTGCCGCACTGTTCGGAATTGACTGTGCAAGCGGCGATACTTTCTGCGGAGGAAAGGCAAATTACTCAATGACTTCAATGTTTGTTCCCAATCCGGTAATAAGCCTTGCAATATTCCCCAAAGATAAAAAGACTCAAGACAATATGAGTAAGGCAATTAACCGCTTTATGAAGGAAGACCCCACTTTCCAGTGTTACGTTGACCCCGAAAGCAACCAGACCATAATAAAAGGAATGGGAGAGCTTCACCTTGACGTCTATGTGGAAAGAATGAGACGTGAGTATAAGTGTGAGGTTGAAACAGGACAGCCTGAGGTTGCTTACAGAGAGGCAATTACCCAGAAGGCAGAGTTCAATTACACTCACAAAAAGCAAACCGGCGGTGCCGGACAGTATGCAAGGGTTGCCGGGTGGATTGAACCCATTACTGCTGTTCCCGGAAGTGAAGAGGAAGTTCCGGAATACGAGTTTGTAAATGAAGTGAAAGGCGGTGCAATTCCCACTGAATACATACCGTCCTGTGATAAAGGCTTTAAGAATGCAATGAAAAAAGGACCCCAGTTGGGATTCCCGATTGTCGGTGTCCGCTGTCTGGTGAATGACGGTGCATGGCATCCTGTGGATTCCTCCGATATGGCATTCCAGACTGCAGCCGTTGCAGCATTCAGAGAAGCATTTGCAAAGGCAAAACCCACAATTCTTGAGCCTGTGATGAAGGTAGAGGTTGAAGGTCCTACAGAGTTTCAGGGAGCCATATTCGGAACAGTTAATCAGAGACGCGGCATGATAATCAGTTCAACTGAAGACAACGGTGTGTGCCGTGTTGATGCCGAAGTTCCGCTTGCGGAGATGTTCGGTTACTCAACAGTCCTGCGTTCAATGACACAGGGCAAGGCAGAATACACAATGGAGCTTTGCCGTTACTCAAAGGTTCCGGCTTCAATAGCAGATGAACTGAGGCTGAAGGCACAGGAAAAGGAAAAACAGAAAAAATAAGGTTCAGGGATGTTGCAATTGGCTCCATACATTTGCTATTGATTCAGATTGTGAAATGCGTGTAGAATAGTGATATCGTTATACGGAGTTTGGCTGTTGTTTCTGTTTCTGCCTTGAGGTTTGAATCGGAGAATCAGCTGAACTTTCTTTTTTATAATGCCGGCATCATACAATAACGGGCGAACCGGTACTGTGCTCGCCGGAAACAGAAATTGGAGAATTATATGAAAGTAGAAGAATTGATAAGAAAAAGTCCCGTCAGAGTTTTTGACAAATCCATTAACGGAGGTTTGGGCAAAGGAAATCTCGGGGTTCTCACATCTCCTCACGGAGTGGGTAAAACAGCGTGTCTTGTTCATCTTGCACTTGATAAATTGCTGCGCGGTGAAAATGTGGTTCACATCTCGTTCGGTTCAAATGTTGAACATATAATGAACTGGTACAAGGAAGCTTTCCGTGAAATCACGGATTACAAAAGCATGGATGATGCCTGTGAGGTTTATGACAGGATTCGTGCAAACAGAGTTATGATGAACTTTTCTCAGGAGAATGTTGGAGTTGATAAGATTCTTGCAAGTCTTGAAACCCTTATAAAGCAGGGCTCTTTTAAGGCTGACACTCTGTTCTTTGACGGTTATAAAATGACGGTAGCCTCTGAGGACGATATTCTAAAAATAAAGAAGTTTGCCGGAGAAATGCAGGTTGAGGTTTGGTTCTGTGTTTCACCGGTCAGACCTGATGTTGTATATGACGCTTACGGAATTGCAAATACACTTGAACCTTACAGGGATGTGATAGATGTCCTTGTGGGACTTCATTACAACGACTCCAAGAACAGCGTCATAATGACGGTGGTAAAGGATCATAAACAGAACATAGCTCACCCGGCAGGGGTGACGCTTGATCCCAAAACCATGCTTATGATTGAGTGATTTTCAGTAGAGTGGGGTGAATATGTCAGACGGAAAAAAGGTTAAGGAAAGTGTAAAAACACCGGAAAAAGAAGAAAGAAGGTGCGGGGTGCTTCTTCATCCCACATCTTTCCCGTCACCGTTCGGAATAGGGGATTTGGGACTTGAGGCACGTTCCGTTCTTACACGGTTGGCTCAGGCAGGTGTAACCTTGTGGCAGGTGCTTCCTCTCGGTCCTACAGGTTACGGAGATTCTCCGTATTCTTCACGTTCCGCTTTTGCCGGTAACGAGTATCTTATTGACCTGCGCTCTATAGAAGGCGTTGATGATATTGAGTTTCCTTCAGACAGAGGAAGTCACAGTGAGCCGGCAGACTATGGTCGCGTTTACTCGGAAAAACTTGTCTGTCTGAAAAAGGCGGCAGAGAAATTTCTTGATAATCATTCCGAAGACGGTTGTTTTGCTGAATTCTGCAAAAAAAATGCTTTCTGGCTTGATGATTACGCGCTGTTTCAGGTTCTTGTAACGGAGTTCGGAGATTCACGGTGGTTTCTCTGGAAAAAAGATATAAGAGACCGCAAGCCTGAGACCGTAAAAAAATATTTGCTCAAATACGGAAGACAGGTTGCGGTGTACAAAGCGCTTCAGTATTTTTTCTTCACGCAGTGGAATGAGCTTCACTTATTTGCAAACAGTATAGGCATAAAAATTGTGGGAGACATTCCGATATTCGTGGCTGCCGACAGTGTTGATGCGTGGACTCACAGAAAACTTCTGAAAATAGGAAAAAACGGCAGACAGACTGCACAGGCAGGAGTGCCGCCGGATGCTTTCAGTACAACAGGTCAGCTTTGGGGTAATCCCGTTTACAACTGGAAAGAGCATGAGAAGGACAACTTCAAATGGTGGAGACAAAGACTTGATGCAGCACTTTCACTGACGGATTACGTGCGCATTGATCACTTCAGAGGCTTTGAGTCTTACTGGGAAGTTCCTTCAAAATATGAAACGGCGGAAAACGGAAAGTGGAAAAAAGGTCCCGGAATGAAGCTGGTAAAGTATTTTCCGCAAGACCGTGTGTTTGCCGAAGATTTGGGGGTAATTACTCCGCAGGTTTGTAAACTGCTTTCAGACAGCGGACTTGCAGGAATAAAGGTGATGCAGTTTGCCTTTGAATTCGGAGCAGACGGATTCAGAGCAGCAAACCCCTATCTTCCGCACAACTACAATGAAAACTGTGTTGCATATACCGGAACGCATGATAATGAGACTTCAAGGGGCTGGTTCAACGGGCTTTCTGAACAGTATCGTGACGTTATACGCCGCTATCTTCAGTGTCCGGACAGTGATGTTGTATGGCAGATGATGAGAGTTCTTCTTGCCAGCCGTGCAAAGTTTGTCATTATCCCTCTTCAGGATATATTGGGTCTCGGAAACGAAGCAAGAATGAATGCTCCGTCAACTGTAGGAACATTCAACTGGTCATGGAGATTCAATCCGGAGGATCTGAAAGACTGGATGATCGGCAGACTTCACGATATGAACGTCCTTTATTCCCGTATCTGAGCATTCCTCTTGAGTGAACTGATTTTCAATCTCTCTCCGTAAGCCAAGTATGAGCCGGGATAATGTTGATTGTTTTTCCGTTTTCAAGAAGCTGAGCTTTATCATGGTCAGTGATGAGAAGAAGATCATCGCACTTTGTCTTTTGAGAGGTCAAGACATTGTCAAGAGTCAAGATGAACGGCTTTGCCGCCCTTGACAACGTCATTTTACGTGTGATGGCTTTGCCATCATACACACCGTAATGCTCCCGGCAGGACTTGAACCTGTAA
>JAKSPF010000033.1 GCA_024405065.1 Sphaerochaetaceae bacterium
AAGTGCATCAACTCTTGCCACAAGGATTCTCGGTGAAAATGGCTTTGATATATATTCATCTGCCCCATTATCAAAGCCCATAAGCTCGTCTCTTTCCTCACTCTTTGCGGTCAGCATAATAAATGGAACCTTTGACTGCTCCCTGATTTCAGAAAGGACAGGGTTGATTCGGGCAGAAAATTTTCAAGAACGGAATAATTATCGTTCCTTACCGCATCCCTTACTTTTGAGGCACTGACAGGAACTCCGTCAACACAAAGTCTGGGAATAATGTGCACTTCAACATCGTATTCAGGAAGTTCGGAAGAAAGAACTTCGTTATAAACGGCTGTAACCCTGTTTGCCGGCTCATCTCCCAAAAATCTGTACTTTATGCCCAAAGCCTCTGCTATTTTTCCGAACACAGATGCATCAAGTTTTGCCTGACTTAAAATTGCAGAATCGTCATCCTTGAAAAAATATGTCGGAAACGTTGCATTGCTTATGAGATATGGCCCAGTCTCGTGCAATATCAGCCCTTTCATTCCGCTTATTCCTTCAGCAATCAGTTTTTTTCTTATTGCAAACGGGAAAACAGATTTATCCTCGCTCACCGCAAAAATATGAACACTGTCACAGAAAGATGCCGCCTGCTCAATGAGATATTTATGACCTTTTGTAAATGGATTTGCGTTTATCACCACGCAAGCGGAAGGCTTATCGGTAGTCACAGTTTGTTTCAACGCTTCAATAAAAGAGAAAAAACCGTTGCGCTTATTTTCCATAAACACCAATGAGTTGTCCACTCTTGTTATTTCATAAAATCCGAGATCTGAAAAAAAACCTGCAGATTCCGGCTTCGTATATAAAAACAAGTGGGTTATCCCACGTTTAACCTCCATCTCAACAAGATGATTTACAAGAATATTGAGTAACCCCTCGCCCCTGTGCTCCGCATTTACGGCAAAACACCTCAATGTGTTTCCAAACGCAGAACCGGTTGCTATTACATGAAAATTTTCGTCATATACAACGGCAGTGCAGTCAAGATTTCCGTCCCTTCTGAGCCCTTCCGCCAACAGAAGAGAATCTACCTGTTTCATGACAGCAGAATCATTTTTTTCAACCTCTGTTACAATATAATCAGCCATAACCGAAACCTTTTTTGAAGAGGAACTTTCAAAAACTTAGTTTTGCAAGTTCCTCAGAAAATAAAGAAAAAAGCAGACCGAGAGCAAGTCCGCAATTCCTCCGGGAGACAGATTTTCCGAAATAAAATCTTCATCTAATTTTTTAAGCGTCATGTAATCAGGTTCGCCTTTTCGGAGTAAGACCGATATTCGTTCTCTGACCTTTTCCGCATTCTCTGCTCCTCCTCGTGATACCATATTTGTATCAGTCTTTTCAGCCATCATTGACAGCAGTGAAAGAATTCCGGCTCTGTCATATCCCATACCCTTGGCAAGAAGTTGTTCAAGGCCAGGAAAACCCGTGTTTTTCACCGTGGGACAACCGTCTTCCGCCTCTCCTCTTATTCCGCGCAAACCCTGCCTTAAAAACAACTCTTCACCCGCCGTTTCACATTTTTCCCGTGACAGTTTTGCAAAGTCGGTCCTGCAAAGACCTTCTGTCATTCTTGAAATACATGAAAAAATATCCTCATTGCCTATGGCACAAAAACCGCAGGCGCAACAGAAAAGTCCAAGTGAAAAAACAGCGCCCTTATGAGTATTTATTCCGTCAGTTTCAAAAAACATGGTCTGCTCTGCTTCAATACCTGCCTTTCTGAGTTTTCTGAAACACTGTTTTTCATTTGAACTCTCAAGTCCTATTATGTAAGCTTTCTTAAAATACGGAAAAAGAGAAACACTGCTGCCGAGAAAAGTATAAAAATTCATATCACTGTGAGAACCGCAGTTGTTCCTGTCTACAAGTCCGGGTTTGGGAGTTACTGCAACCTCATAAAGCAGAGCCTTAACTGCATAACCGGCAACTTTATCAGAGTCAAATTCTCTTACATTCTTTTTAAGAATTTCTCTTGTTTTTTTCTGTAATTCTTCAACTGTATGAATTCTTCTTGATGCACATTCTTTTGCTTTATTTGAACATAAAAGGCACAGTCTTTCTTTTTCTCTTGCAAGTTTTCTACCGTCAGTATCTATTACATCAATGTCAAACAACCTACCCAGTTTATCTCTGTCCTCAATTTCTGAAACGATCTTCTTTAGTGTTACGGCATCACAGTCAACGGCAATAAAAGCTTCAGGTCCGGTGAGATTATAAAAAACCTGTTTCTCAAGGACTTTTGCTTTTTTGGCAAGCAATGCTCCTTCTATCCTCTCAAGTCCTATACAAAAACCTCTTTTTATCATATAGGAAGATTTTACGGGACCTGCTATGTTCATTGTAAAAGAAATAACGGGTTTACCGTATCCGGCAAGTAACTTCAACTGATTTTCTGCTCTCTTTTCACGACAGTCAAGCATCATATTTAAGGTAATTTCCCTGAATTTTTCTTCAATCTTCATTGACTGCTTTTTTCCTTAATCGGTTTCCACACTTTGAAGTACAGGGTAATGTGGCAGGCATTTCCCCCTATGATTTCCGATATCGCTTCTGCCCAGAAAACACCCATGACACCAAGCCCTATTCTCGGCAAAATCAGTGTCAGAGGAACAATGAGAAACACCTTTCTCAAAAGCGAAAAGAAAACGGAATATTTTGAATACTTCATTGCTACAAAACAATTCTGCCCGGCGGTCTGCCATGACATAAAAAAGAATACACAAAAATACGTTCGTATACACGGAACACACGTTTTTATAAGAAGTTCGTCATTTGTAAAAATCCGGATCAACGGTTTGGGAAGGAACATCATAACAGCCCAAACCCCCAAACAGTACAGAAATGCGTTTCTGTGCATAAAAGAAATACATTTGTCCACTCTTGAATATTTTTTTGCACCGAAATTATAACTTAAAACAGGCTTGGCTCCTTCTATAAAACCCATTACAGGTTGATAGACAATTTCCCTTAAAGAGTTGATTACTGACATTGATGCAATATAAACCGTTCCCAAAGGCCCTCCAAACAGCCTCAATGTAGTATTTGAAACGGCCTGTGCAATACTGTTGGTTGCTTTGAAAAGAAAACCGCTTACTCCGAGTTTTACAATCTCTGAAGTTGTTTTTTTATCTAAATACAAACGTGAAATATGCAGTGCGATATTCTTCTTTGTGAGAAACAGAACAACCCATAAAGCACTGAAAAACTGTGAAATTACCGTTGCAACTGCAGCACCCCGTATTCCCATATCAAAAACAAAAATGAGAACCGGATCAAGAATTATATTGAGCACAGCACCTATTACAACGGTAAACATTCCTATTACGCTGAACCCCTGCATATTTATGAAGCTGTTCATTCCTAAAGAGACGAGAACAAATACCGTACCCGTAAGGTAGATATCAAAATACTGACAGGCATAAAACGTAGTTTGTTCATCTCCTCCGAAAAGCATTACAAGCGGAGAGGTGAAAAAATAGAAGAATGCAGTTAAAAGAAGACCTGAAACACAAAGCAGCGTAAAGGAATTTTCCATTATCTTCTGTGCTTTTACATCATCTTTCTGTCCGCGTGCTATGGCACTTAAAGTTGCACCGCCGTAACTGCATAGATTTGCAAAAGCCGTGATTATCGTAATAAAAGGAAGAACCAGTCCTATTCCCGTAAGGGCTTCTGTTCCGCAGTTTTTTATATGACCGATATACATTCTGTCTACGATGTTGTAAGTAACCTGAACCAACTCCGCAAGAATAATCGGCAGAGCCAATCTGTAGACATTTGAAGAAACAGAACCTTGTGAAAAATCACCCTTTTCCTTGATATTCACGTTGACCCCTATATTCAGAGACTGCTTTTAATCTGATTAAGCCTTCCTCCGCAGAGAAGCATTTCTCTCTGCATGGGGCTTACGTCTAAACTCATCTCAAAAGCATAATTTTTTGAAATATTGTTTACCGTGATGCTGCTGCCGGCTTTTATCTGTGACGGCACATCTGATATCTCAAGAATATCGCTGCTGTCTATCTTTTCATAGTCAGACAGATTTTTAAAAGTAAGAGGCAAAATTCCGAAGTTACATAAATTTGCCTGATGTATCCGCTCTATTGATACAGCAAAAACAGCACGCACTCCCAAAAACATCGGACAGATTGCCGCATGCTCTCTTGATGAGCCCTGTCCGTAGCTTGCCCCTGCAACTATGAAATTTGCTTTACCGCAATCTCTGTTTTCAATACATCTTTTACTGAAGGAAGAATCCACCCCTTCAAACACAAATGTTGAGTACAGAGGTATATTGGAACGATATTTCAATCGTTGTCCCGCAGGCATTATGTGATCTGTAGTAACTTTGTCACCCAATTTTATTACAACGTTTCCGCACAGTTTTTCCGACAATTCAGGACATACGGGAGGGTTTCCTATATTCGGACCCCTGAAAATTCCTTCTATATCTGTCTGTGCCGGATTTTCTACGGGGAAAATAAACATTGAATCGTCATAATTTTTTATACTTGCGACAGGTACTTCAAATTCATCACACGCAAGGGAGGTAGGATCGGTTATTACACCGGTTACGGCACTGATTGCAGCAGTCTCCGGGCTTACCAGATAAACCTGTCCGTCTTTTGTTCCGCTTCTGCCTTCAAAGTTTCTGTTGTTTGTTCTCAGACTTACCCCGTTACTCGGAGGAGAGCAACTGTTGCCGATGCAAAAACCGCAGGCACTTTCAAGTATTCTTGCTCCGCTTTTGATAAAACGCAAAAGCGTTCCGTCTTTTGTAATTTCAGACAGCACATGACGGGAACCGGGAGCCACTCCGAGAGAAAGATTTTCACTCACGGTTTTTCCTTCAAGAATTTTAGAAGCCATATACAGATCCGTATAGGATGAATTTGTACACGAGCCAATGAGAACCTGACTGACCTTAAGTCCTGCAAGTTCACTTACTTTTTTCACATTTCCCGGTGAATGAGGACATGCAGCCATTGGTACTATCTTTGACAGATCAATTTCAAACAATCCGTCATATTCTGCATTTTCGTCTGCAGCAATCAGCCTGAAATCTTTTCCGCGTCCCTGTGATATCAGATATTTCTCCGTAACAGAATCAGACGGAAAGATACTGGATGTAACACCGCACTCCGTTCCCATATTGCAGATTGTTGCTCTGTCAGTAACACTTAAAGACGCAACTCCGCTTCCCGTGTACTCAAATACCTTATTCACGTTTCCCTTTACACCGAAATGTTCAAGAACCGTAAGAATCACATCCTTTGCAGAGCAGAAGGATCTGAGTTTCCCTGTAAGTCTTATCTCTATTACCTCAGGACAGACGACTGAATACGGTACTCCTGCCATGGCAAGAGCAACATCCAATCCTCCTGCTCCTATTGCAAGCATACCTATACCCCCACCTGTAGGAGTATGGGAATCAGAACCGAGCAGAGTTTTCCCGGGCACACCGAAACGCTCAATATGAACCTGATGACAAATTCCGTTTCCGGGACGTGAAAGCACTATTCCTTTGCTTAAAGCAATACTCTGAAGGTACTTGTGATCATCGGCATTCTCAAAACCCACCTGCACTGTATTGTGATCTATATAGCTTACTGCAAGTTCATTGCGAACCTTGTCCAGTCCGAGAGACTCAAATTCCAAATATGCCATGGTTCCCGTGGCATCCTGTGTGAGAGTTTGATCTATTTTTATGCTTATGGACTGACCCTTTTCAAGATTCCCTTCGGCAAGATGTTCTTTCAGAATTTTGTAAGTTACGGTATTTCTCATATATCTTTCGCTTCTCCTTAAACAAACAAGCGTACCGCACTGCGGCACGCTCATCCGTATTGATTTCTCAACTAATCAGATCTTAAAAGGTTTTATCTGTCTTACAACATCAAGAATTGTTCCGTCTCTGGCTTCAAGTATTGCAACAACCTTATCTTCCCACTGTAAATCATCAGGAGTGCCGACAAGGCTATACGCTTTCTCCTGTAAAAACTCTATGGATACATGCGGAATACCTGCATCATCAAGATTTTTTATCAAATCAGATCTCAAAGGATTTACGGCAATTCCGTAATCCGTAACAAGAACGTCAACGCAGTCTCCCGGAGTAGTAACAGTAACAACATGTTTACACACTGTTGCCATTCTTCCTCTTGTGAGAGGTGTTACTATTATGCAGCACTTACTTCCTGCCGCAGTATCAGGATGACCACCCGGAGCCCCCCTGAGAATTCCGTCCGACCCCGTAAGAACATTTACGTTGAAATCAGTGTCTATTTCAAGAGCGGCAAGAACCACAAAATCCAGTTTATTTACAAAAGCTCCTTTATTGGCAGGATTTGCATACTGTGAAGCACTCATCTCAAAATGTCCCGGAGTCTGATTTATGGAATTGACGGCGTCAATGTCAAAATCCTGCACATCAATAACCTTTTTCACCTTTCCCTTTTTGAGAAGTTCTACCATCGGTCCGCAAATTCCGCCTATTGCCCAACCCATTTTGATATGACGTTCATCCATGTACTTCTCAAGGAACAGATTGGCGGCAAGAGAAGGTCCACCTACTCCGGTCTGAAAGGAAAACCCGTCCTTGAAATAAGGAGTGGAAGCTATTACTTTGGCAACATTCTCTGCCATCATAAGATCTCTGGGATTTTTGCTTATCCTTGCGGCAGCAGAAGCAATCTTACCGGAATCGCCTATACTGTCAACCACAACAACGGCATCAACATCTATTGCCTTTACGGAAGCAGGATAATTAGGAAAATCCACCAATGTATCGGTTATCACAACAACTTTATCTGCATACTCGGCATCCGTCATTGCATAACCCATACTACCGCAGTTACTCTTTCCGCCAGTTCCTCTGCAGTTACCGACACAATCAGAAGTAGGAGCCGCAACAAAAGCAATGTCTATATGAACTTCTCCGGCCTCTATCGCACGAGGTCTTCCTCCGTGACTTCTTATCACAGCAGGAGTTTTGAGCATACCTTTTGAGACAACTTCACCTATTTTTCCGCGGATTCCGGAAGTCTGTATTCCTACAACCTTGCCCTGCTCAATATAGTCTGCAATAAGGTTGTTTGCATCACCGAGAGAAGTTGCCGCAACAACAAGGTCCTTTAAGCCCAATTCCTCAACGGCAGCTTTCATAACCATATCTGCAACGTAATCTCCGTTTCTCAAATGGTGATGAAAAGAGAATGTCATCCCGTCTTTTGCTTCACACTGTCTCAATGCTTCGGCAATTGACCGAACCAGTTTTGATTCTTGGGGTTTTTCGTATATTCTCGTCTTAGGGGAAGCCTTTTTGACATATTTGCCGTCCATATAAAACTTTCCCTGATAAACTTCTTTTCCGTTTTTCAGAAGATAATCCGGTATATCACGTTTTACGGCATTTATCATACAAGACCCCCATTATACATCCCGCAGGCTTTTGCAAGTTTGAGTGTACGCTCCGCACCGGGAATAAAAGCTATATCTATCATCTTTCCGTCTAAAGTAAAAACACCTACTCCGGCAGCCGCCTGCTCTCTGTAAGCTGAAATTATCCTTTCTGCCTGAATAACTTCTTTTTCAGTGGGAGCAAACAATTCATGGACAGGTCTTATCTGTTTCGGATTGATAAGACTTTTGCCATCAAAACCCATAGCCTTGTTCTGTTTAAGTTCAGCCAGAAAACCTTCATCATCATCAAGATTGGTAAATACGGTATCAAAGCACTGAATCCCTGCGGCGCGTGCAGCAATAAGCATCTGTCCTCTTGCTGCTATAAGGTCTATCCCGTCCGCCTGAAATTTTGTCTGCATACACTTTCTGAAATCTCCGCCGGAAATGGCAACGCCGAACATTCTTTCGGATGCAGTACATATTTCATAGGCATTGATAATACCTTTAGGACTTTCCAACGCAGCCATAAGAAGAGTTCTTCCCTCCTCTGCTCCGAATTCTTTTTCCGCATCTGTAACAGCAGCATCCACAGCTTTCACGTCAGATGCACTTTCACACTTTGCAATACGTATTCCGTCAGCCCCTCCTGCAACACAAACGCGGACATCTTCTTTCCAGTGAGGAGTATCAAGCCCGTTTATTCTCACTATTACTTCCGTATCACCGTAGTCTATTGATTTCAGAGCATGATAAAGGGAAAAGCGTGCCGAATCTTTCTGATTTTCGGCAACAGCATCTTCCAAATCAAGCATTATTGAATCACAACCGTAGATGTAGGCATCTTTAATGAGCCCCGGCTTCTGTGCATTCATGAACATCATCGTCCTTCTGAGACGAAAACGCTGAGGTTTGGGACGTGGTATCACCTGATTGTTCCTCCCCATGAAATATTTTTTTCCGATTTTCCGCAACTTCTGTAAACAGCACACTCAACTCTGGCTTTCAACGTGCAATCCAATGCACCTTTATCAACAACGGTAATTTTTCCGCTCTTGACCTCAAGTCTGTTTAAAGTTTCAAGCACCATTTGTTTTATCTGACGACCGTACTGATTCATTACACTTGAAGAAATATCAAGCTCAACACCGTTTTCTCCCGGCTCAACAGTCACCATGGCATCAGAACTTTCAAGCGTTCCCGCAACCGCCGATTTTTCTATGGTCATTTTTTTCTCCATTTTGCAATAAGAGGCATAAAAAGCGGACGGAGAAGCATAAGAATACAAACCGTCATCACCACTGCGGCAATGGGTGTTCCGAAAAGTACCTTAAATACGTTTGCGTTGTTCATAAGGTAAGATCTGCTGAAATGCTCTTCACACATACTTCCGAGAACCAATCCCAAAACTATTGCAGCACTGTTAAGATGCATATATTTGACCACTATACCGAGAACACCGGCAATAACCATTATCTTGACTCCCACAAAACCGCCTTCGGAATAAGAACCGATAAGGGCAAGCATGAGAATTATAGGTCCGAGATATGAATACGGAATTGCAAGAATCTTTGCAAAAAGTTTTGCAATTCCTATGGCGACAACAACCATGAGAATATTTGTAATAACCATTGAAATAAAGGTTGCAGAAAGGTAGTCCGGCTGATTCACCAAAAGCAAAGGTCCCATCTGGACACCTTTGAGTGCCAATGCAGACATCATAACCGCAGCAGCATTTCCGCCGGGAATACCCAATGTAAGCAAAGGAACCATGGCTCCCCCTGTTGCCGCATTGTTTGCCGTTTCAGAAGCGGCAATACCGTCAATTATTCCGGTACCGAATTTCTCGGGATATTTGGAAATTTTATTTTCCATAGTGTAGCACATAAATGAAGCAATGGTTGCACCTGCACCGGGAAGAATTCCAATTACGGTTCCCGCAATGCTACAACGGAGCATAACCCACTTTATTTTGAGCATCTCCCTGAATGTAGGCATCTTGGTGTCAACATGCCCTCCTGTTCCTGCTACGCCGTCCTTGGCAGACAGACGCTTTTCAACAGAAGTCTGTTTCAGAACTTCAGTAACAGCAAAAAGACCGATAAGCACGGGAATCATCTCAACACCTGCAAGAAGTTGCCTGTTTCCAAAGGTAAGCCGCTTTACACCTGCCATAGGATCCTGTCCAATACAAGCAAGAAGCAGACCTAACAAGCCGGAAATAATTGTAGTGAGAATGTGATCCATATCAAGAACAGAAAGAATTGAAAGACCCAGAAAAGTTATGGCAAACAAGTCTCCCTGAGAGAAAGCCAATGCTGCAGAGGACAGAGGCTTACTCATTGCAAACATCACAACAGCAGAAAAAAGTCCACCTATTGCAGAACAGAAAAGAGCAACTCCCAATGCTTTCCCTGCCTGTCCGTTCTTTGCCATAGGGTAACCGTCAAAAGTGGTGGGAGCTGAAGAAGGAACTCCGGGAATCTTAAACAGAATTGAGGTAATAGAACCGCCCGTTATGGAAGAACAATATATTGCTACAAGAAATACAATGGCAGGTATAGGTTCCATTGTATATGTAAAAGTCAAACCCAAAGCAACAGCCATTGTGGCACTTACGCCGGGTAGGGCTCCGAAGATTGTACCCAAAACAATTGCCAGAAGCACCATAAAGAAATGACTGCCACTGAACACGGCAGAAAGGCCGCTTGAAAACATCTGTGCAAAACTCATACAACCGACCTCCGTCAAATAAGATTTTCAAGGAACAGTGCAAAACTGCGCAGGAAACCCACCGTTCCTCTGGGAAGAGTCACATCAAGTAACCCGCTGAACACTATGTGAAGCAACAATGCAATAACAGCTGAAACGCCAAGCAACCTCACAATTTTCCTCTCTCCTATGAGATAGCCGTAGGAA
>JAKSPF010000034.1 GCA_024405065.1 Sphaerochaetaceae bacterium
CTTCCACAAAGTCCGCAGCTTTACAAACAGCTTCTGATGGTGAGCGGTTTTGATAAATACTTCCAGATTGCCCGTTGTTACAGAGATGAGGATGCAAGAGGGGACAGGCAACTGGAATTCACGCAGCTTGACCTTGAAATGAGCTTTGTTCAGAGGGATGATGTTCTTTCTCTTATGGAAAGACTCTTCGGTTATGTCTTCAAAAAAGTTATGAATTATGAGCTTCCGGCTCATTTCAGAAGAATTGATTACTATGATGCAATGAATACTTACGGTTCAGATAAACCGGATTTAAGGTTCGGCTGTGAGATACATGACATAGGAGATCTGGTTGGACAAACGTCATTTGAAGCATACAGAAACATACTTGCCGCCAAAGGTTTTGTAAAGGCAATCTGCGCTCCCAAAACGGAAGGCTTTGAGTTTACCAGAAAATATTTTGATGAAATAAGTGAAACGGCAAAGGTTTACGGTGCTGCGTTTGTTCCGTTTATCAAGGTGGGAGACGGTAATGTGCTTTCAGGTTCTGCAGCAAAGTATTTTACAGGACTTGAATCCCGGCTATGCAGTGAAACAGGAGCAAAAGAAGGAGATGTAATCTTCCTTGTTGCACACGAAAACTGGAAAAAATGCTGTACTTCGGCAGGAGCGGTAAGAAATAAGCTCGGTAAGGATATGGGACTGATAAAGCCAGGCTTTGAGTTCTGCTGGATTGTGGATTTCCCGTTGTTTGAGTATAACGATGAGGAAAATCACTGGGAGGCTGCCCATCACATGTTCAGTATGCCTCAGGCTCAGTACATTGATACCTTGGAGAAAGATCCGGGTGCTGTGCGCGGGGACCTTTACGATATGGTTGTGAACGGTTATGAATGTGCCTCGGGTTCAATAAGAATACATGACGTGGAGCTTCAGAAGCGTATATTCAGAATATGCAATTTCAGTGATGAAGAAGCGGAAAAAAAGTTCGGTTTTCTTCTTAATGCATTCAGGTTCGGACCGCCGCCTCACGGAGGAATTGCGCCCGGTATTGACCGTATGGTTATGATAATGTGTGAGCAGACATCAATAAAGGAAGTTATTGCCTTCCCTAAAAACAGCTTTGCTGTCTCTCCTATGGATGATTGTCCTAATGATGTTGATGTCAAACAGCTGGAGGAACTTCACCTCAGCATTGTGAAACCGAAAAAAGCAGATGTGTGAGCTTGATGCAAATCAGACCGATTTCTCTTTTGATAAACAGCGTGTGAAACGTTTGCGTGAGGTTTGTTCAAAAAAGGGAATAATCGGACAGCCTCGTGCCCTTGCGGCACTCAAAATGGGAATGAGTGTCAACGCAAAGGGTTATAACGTCTACATCAGCGGAGAAGACGGAACGGGAAGACACAGTGCAATCCGTGAAATTGCGTCTGCAATGAGGTGTGATTCAGTTACTGCAAACTTTGAAATGTGCCCGGAAGACCCGTGTACGCCTGTTCTGGTGTGTCATAAAGAGTCACGGAAGATTTGCCCTCCTGTTGTTGAAGAAAACAACCCTACATACGAAAATGTTTTCGGAAAGGCAATCAGGGATACATCCGGCAATGTGACATTCAGTACCGGTTCTCTTATGAAGGCATGCGGCGGCTTTCTTGTGATGGATGCAGAACAGGTTGTTGAAAACAGGACTCTTTGGGATGCTGTAAGAACATTTGCCCTTACTTCACAGTTTTCCGTAAAAGATTCAGACAGGGAAAATGCCGGATTTATCAGACCTGTATTCAGAGATGTTCTTCCGGTGAAGATAATCCTTACCGGAAGTGATGAACTTTACGACAGGCTGTGCAGCAAAGACGGGTTCTTTCTCAGATGTTTTAAAATCTGTGCGGAGTTTGATTTTTCAATGCCGGCATCAGATGAGAATATCGGCGGAACAATTGCCTACATTCTGAATGTTGCAGAAGAAAAAAAACTCGGAGAGGTTGATGACGATGCTCTCTGTGAGCTTTTACGTTATTCCTGTTGGTATGCGGAAATGCGGGATGAGCTTACTACAAAACTTTCTTTTGTCGGTGACCTTCTCTGTGAAGCGGCTTACTATGCGCAAGGTGTAATTGACGGAGATGCGGTGAAGAAAGCCTTTGAGCAAAGAGATTTTGCAGCAGGAATTACCGGTAGCAGAATATATCAGGAAATCAGAAACGGTGAGATGATAATATCTCTTGAGGGAACCAAGACGGGAGTTGTGAACGGTCTTGCTGTTATTGACAGAGGTCTGATTTCAATAGGGACTCCCACTGTGATTTCGGTATCTGTTGCACCGGGTTCCGAGGGAATAGTCAACATTGAGCATGAAGCAGGTCTTTCCGGAGAAATTCACGACAAGGGTTTTCTCATACTTGAAGGTTATTTGAGGAAACAGTATGCAAGGACGTTTCCGCTTTCAATTTATGCCGGAATATGTTTTGAACAGAGTTATTCGGAAGTAGACGGTGACAGTGCGTCTTCTTCAGAACTTTTTGCTCTTCTGTCCGCAATAGGAGAACTTCCCGTGCGGCAGGATATTGCAGTTACCGGTTCGGTGAATCAGTTGGGAGATATTCAGCCGGTAGGCGGTATAAATGAAAAGATAACCGGCTTCTTTGATATCTGTACGGCAATGGGACTTACGGGAAAACAGGGAGTGATAATTCCGTCTCAGAACATAAAATCACTCATTCTGCCGCGCAGAATAGCAGAGGCGGTGGAAAACAGAAAGTTTCACATTTATCCGATATCATCTGTTGATGAAGGGATGGAAATTCTCACTTTGAGAAACGGAGGACAACGCAATCAGAAAGGTGTTTTCCCTGCCGGTTCAACCAACAGAGTAATAGAAGACAGGCTCCGTCATTTATACGAGCTGTCAAAGCCTTCAGGCTGACATTGATACAACCGGCTGTTTTGTATATAAATACTGTATGAGCAGAAAAGACAGATTCAAGCCTCTTATTCTGAGCCTGTTCATTATTCTTGCGGATCAGATTTCAAAGGCTTTGGTATGCAAATATATTCCCGAGGGTGCAATATACAGGGTAATAGGTGATGACCTGATATGGATATGTCACGCTAAAAATACGGGAATAGCGTTCGGAATGGGTGCTGCAGGTTCGGATTTTGTCAGAGTGCTTATGTTCATTCTGTTTCCTGCTGCCGTTATTCTGTACCTCACATATCTTGCTGTTACCGGAAAAAAAGATCTCACAGAACTTCAGCGCTGGTGTGCGGCGGGAATAATCGGCGGTTCCATAGGGAATCTCATTGACAGAATTTTCAGATACAAAAGCGGCGGAGTTGTTGATTTCATAAGTGTAAAATTTTTCGGTATATTGGGAATTGACAGATGGCCTACGTTCAACATAGGTGACAGTTTCGTTGTGGTATTTGTTTTTATTTTTGCGGGTTCGGTTATGCTTTCCGAAAAGAAAAAAGATAAAAAGACGGATGTTAAGGTCCGCTCTTTTCAGCGTGGAAAATAATCATGCCCGAATCATCAGAATTTGATATAAGCAAACAGTGTTGTTGGTTTCCTTTCAGTGATGAGCCGATTCTGAAAGGCTCTGCCTATATGACACGGATTTCGGAACCGTGTGTTGTTTTTCCCCAACGGGCCTGTGACGGAAAATGGCATCTTTTTTTCCATTCGTGGATAGGCATACACCATTTCATTTCAGATTCGGGAATTGCGTGGGAACCTTATAAAATGATCGTTTACGGGGGAAAATCTCCGTTCATATATCAGGATAGAGAAAATTACTCCCTTCTTTATGTGAAAGAAAAAAAGAAGAACAAAGACAGTTTTACGGTTGAGGCTGTTGTTTCAACGGATTTGCGAACGTGGAGCAAGCCGAAAACACTGCTGTTTGCAGAAGATGTTCCGTTTGCATCCGATTACTGCAACCGACATTGTATTTCACATCCTCAACTTGTGAAAATGAACGGTTTTTTCAGGCTTTACTTCGGGGCATCGGAATTCAGTATTCCGGGTACATCAATAAAAGTTCCGCGCTATCTGGCTTGTGCGGATTCACTTGAGCCTTACGATTCTTTCAGAATAAACGAAAAGAATCCCGTATTTGATGCGAAGCCGGATTCCGTATGGGAAAATATGGCTGCAGGAAATGTGAGTTTTGCGCTTTCAAACAATAGAATTTACGCTTTCCAATGTGCTCTTTACTGGAACGCGGCTAAGAAAAATTACGGTTCTGCGCTGCTCATGAAGAGTTCGGCGGACGGTATTTTGTTTAATGATGTAACTGAACCTTTACTTACACCTGCGGAAAAAGGATGGGCAAGCGGCATGATTTCTTCCTGTTTTGTTGCTTACAAACCTGACGAAAAAAGTTGGTATTGCTATTTTTCCGCCGTTTCTTCGGAACGTACACGCCCGGATCGTGAATCAATAGGTCTGCTGTTCGGCAGTGACTGTTCCTCAGAGAAATTCACCCAACTTGCCGAGCAGTCCGTGTCTGATGTTCGGAACATCAATGAACCCGGTATGAGTGCCTTTGACAAACGTTGCGATTATCCGCATTACGTTTTCCCATCTGTCTGAATCGGGATAGTTTATTTCTGCGTGAAATGCGCCTCTCAAAGTGAAGAGTTTTGAAACCGTATCTGCTGACTTCAATGCTTCGTTGAAAAGCACTGCATCATCAGACAGAGGATTGTATTCGGATGAGAATATGATTGTCGGAGCAAGTCTTGAATGATCTTTTGCAAGCAAAGGTGAAAACAGGGGATCAAGGATATCCTTAGGTTCTCTTTGGTAGCTCTTTATGAAGAAATTCAGCTCTGCTGCAGACAAAGTTGGGCTGTCCTTGTATTTTTCTATGCTTCCCGTTCTGAGTCTGCAGTCGGTAAGAGGGTCGTAAAGAATCATTCCTGCGGGTTTAGGTCCTTTTGTGTCTCTTGCGATTCTTGCAACCGCTATGGCAAGGTTTGCTCCTGCTCCTATGCCCATCAGATAAACTTTTGACGGGTCAAGTTTCCAGTATTTTGTTCCGGTCTGTGCCCAGAGATATGCACTGTAACAATCTTCAACCGGAACGGGGAATCTGAACAGCGGAGCAAGTCTGTAATCAACGGCAAGAACTGCCGATGATGTCTGATTGCACAGATTTGAACAGAAAGCAGAGTACTTGTCAACATTTCCCAGAACCCATCCGCCGTCGTGAAAATACACAATCAGAGAATTGGTACTGTTGCTCATACCGTCTTTCTGTTTGAACAGATAACCCGCAACGGAGGCATTGTCTGCAACAGGTATTAGGAAAGCGTCAACACTGACGGTTTTTTCCACGGGTCTGTAGAGATTTTTGAAATATCTTTTTTTTCTCAACTCTGAACGGTTGTATGCGTCAATCTCCGATTGTTTTGCAAGAGAAACATCTGCAAAATCAAGTTTGTTGCGCAGATTGATTATACGTATCGCCGCAGATGATAAATTGTACTGACTCACTTTGTTATGATATAATAAACCGTAATGCCTTGACAACTTGTCGGCGTTATGGAGGGAAGTAAATGGTTCTTGTTACCGGAGGTGCCGGATTCATAGGATCTCATACGTGTGTTCAGCTTTTGGAAAAGGGTTACGGTGTTGTTGTTGTAGACAGTCTTGTCAACAGTCACGGCGAATCACTTGAACGGGTGATGCGTATCGCCGGAAAAAAGCTCTGTTTTGTTGAAGCGGATGTGCGTGACAGAGCTGTTCTCCGAGACATATTTGCCAAGTACGAAATTGACAGTGTGATTCACTTTGCAGGTCTGAAAGCTGTAGGGGAAAGTGTGGCAAAACCTTTGGAATATTATTCCTGCAATATTGATTCCACACTTGTCCTTCTTGAGGAGATGAACGCTGCCGGTGTGAAGAATTTTGTTTTTTCTTCAAGTGCAACGGTTTATTCTGCCGGTAATGAAATGCCGTTGAAAGAAAATTCATCCACGGGAAATTGTACCAATCCGTATGGCTGGACAAAGTTCATGCAGGAGCAGATGCTTAAGTCTCTCTGTACTGCCGATTCTGAAATGTCGGTAGTTCTTTTACGTTATTTCAATCCTGTCGGTGCGCATCAGAGCGGTCTTATAGGTGAAGACCCTCAGGGTGTTCCCAACAATCTCTTGCCTTACGTGTCTCAGGTTGCGGTGGGCAGATTGAAGTGCCTGACTGTTCACGGTGATGATTATGATACTCCGGACGGAACCGGAGTACGTGACTATATACACGTTGTTGACCTTGCAAGGGCGCATATATGCGCTTTGGACTATGTTTCTTCCCACAAGGGCTGTGAGATTTTCAACGTAGGTACAGGTCACGGGTCAAGTGTGCTTGATGTTGTACATTCGTTTGAAAAGGTGAGCGGCAGAAAGATTCCGTACAAAATCGGACCGAGACGAGCCGGTGACCTTGCAACTGTTTACAGTGATGTTTCAAAGGCAAAGTCGGTTCTCGGCTTTGAAACGGAATATGATTTGGAAAAAATGTGTGCTGATGCATGGCATTGGCAGACCTTGAATCCGGCAGGTTACGTCGGCTGACAGGCGGATATGTATTATACGGGAGTGTAGAAATGGACAGATCAATAACAATAGGCAGACAGTTCGGAAGCGGTGGACATGAAGTTGGATTCCGTCTTTCAAAAAAACTCGGGATTCCGTTCTATGATGGGGAGATAATCGTCCTGACGGCAAAGAAAAGTACTTTGGCAGAAAGTTATCTCAGAAAAATGGAAGAAAAAAAGCCGAGTTTTCTTAACGTAGGTTCTGCAGGTCTTTTTGCAGATTCTGCGGTATCTGCATCTTCGGACTGTATGATAAACAGAATGTACAGTCTTTCTGCTTATGACAAGGTTTTCCTTGAACAGTCGGAAGTTATAAAAAATCTTGCAAAAAAGGAACCTTGTGTAATAGTCGGCAGGGCAAGTGATTACGTTTTGCGGGAAATGCACAGTATCAATGTTTTTCTTTGTGCCGATATGAAAGACAGAATTGCAAGAAAACTCAGTCTTGAGGGCAAACAGGGTTATGATGAAGCCTCAATGGAGAAACTGGTCAGACGCAAGGACAAGGCTCGTGCAAAATATTACGAATATTACACCCATGAGAGATGGGGTGATTCAAGTCACTATGATTTGTGCATAAACACCAGTACGGTAGGTGTTGACGGTGCGGTCAACATCATATTGAAATACATTTCTGAATATGGTCTGAAAAATATCATGCCTGACGCAGAGCATTGACGGCGGTGAGACAGATGGGTTGGTTTTCTGTTGTTCCTGTGTTTACTGCACTTGTGCTTTCCGTTGTTACCAAGAATACGGTGGTTTCACTCGCCGTTGCCTGTATTCTGGGGTGTTTTCTTCACGGTGACGGTGTTTTCGGTTTTACAAATCTCATAATGGAGGCATTGGGAGCGCCTTCTTCCGTGTGGACAATTATGATGGTGATTCTGTTCAGCGTCATGATTATTTACTTTGAAAGAAGCGGGGCAATAGACGGCTTTGCCGCTGTTGCAGAAAAACACCGTTTGTCCGGACGGAGTGTTCAGATTGCAGCATGGTTTTTGGGTCTTTTCTGTTTTGCCGATTCAATGAGTCCTCTGTTTGTAGGTTCGGTAATGAGGAAACTTTCCGACAAAGCGAAAGTTTCGCGTGAAAAGCTTGCCTATATTGCAGATTCAACAGCATCACCGGTGTCTGTGATTCACCCGTTTTCCAGTTGGTGTCCTTATCTTGCAGGACTTGCTGTTTCAACCGGCGTGTTTACTTCTGCTGATGAGGCGTATTCATTTGCATTGAGGGCTATACCGTTCAATTTTTATGCAATTTTTTCTGTTTTGCTTGTAATTCTGACGGGAACCGGCATTGTTCACGATTTCGGACCTATGGCAAAGGCTCAAAAGAGGGCATTTGAAACCGGTAAGGTTCTTGCAGATGCCGCCGTTCCTCTCAATTCTGACGATATTGCAGGAAAGGCTCTTTTTGATAAGCCGCGTATTTTCCTTAATTTTATACTTCCGGTGCTTATTCTTGTCGGAATATGCGGTGTTACCGTAGTGACAGACAAGGAACCTGCCATCTGTGAAGCGGCAATGATTGTTGTAATTTTCATGTCTGTATCTTTTTTGTGTCAGGGAATTTCTCTCCGTGAGCTGGATGCAGTGTTTCTTGACGGAGTGAAAAACGCAATGCCTGCAGTAATGGTTCTGGCTGTGGCTTATCCATTGAATACCTTGACCGTGAGGATGGGTGGAGATGTTTTTCTGACGGATCTTGCAACACGGCATCTTTCACCGGCAATTCTTCCGTGTCTTATTTTCATAGTTGCCGCAGTTCTGAGTTTTGCTACCGGAACAAGCTGGGGAACCTATGCAATATGTGTTCCGATTGCTCTTCCCATGGCAATGTCAATGTCAGACGGAGTGTTCGCTCTGCTTTCTTTTGCGGCGATAGCAGGAGGAGGGGTTTTCGGTGATCATTGCAGTCCCTTGAGTGATACAAGTATTCTTTCATCAATGGGTGCAGGTTCGGATCACATTGACCATATACAAACACAGCTTCCGTATGCTTTTGTGTGTGCTGTCGTCTCTGCGCTGATTTATTTGATTGCCGGTTTTTCGGTGGTATAAAACCGGTTCGTAATAAACTTACACAGATTGAGAATTTCTTCTTTGGAAACGTCAATATTGTTTTTTACCCATCGGTTTGCCATATAAACAATCGCTCCGGACATCATTGCAGCAAGAAGTTCGGGTCTTGCAATTTCACGTGCCCCGTTTTCAATATCCTGTTTCAGATGCTTACATATATGATGTTCTGTTGTTTCAAGCATTATTGAGGTAAGTTGAGCAGCAGCCGAACCGGAAAATATTGATTGGAGCACCGCTTTGTTTTCTTCCGCAAAAGAAAGTATGTAGTTTACTATTTCCGGATAAAATGTTCCCGGATTTTCCCTGTCGTATTTGAAGTTATGTGACTTTCCGAAAAAATCAAAATTACGGTTCACTACAAATTTGAAGAGTTCAAGTTTGTCTGTGAAATGCTTGTAGAACGTTGCTCTTCTGATTAATGCTTTTTCACACAGTTCATTCACCGTTATTTCGGAAAAGTCCTTTTTTTTGAGTAAATCTACAAGAGCCTTGGTAAGGAAACCGTAAGTACGTTGTACTCTGAAGTCCAGTTTCTTGGGCTCACTTTCGGATTCATGTAACCCTTCTTTTTTTTCATCATTATATTCTGCGTTACTTGACATTTTACGCAGAAAAGTTTATCCCATAGCGTAACATATGTCAATAATTTAATTTGTGTAGTTGATATTGATTGAATCAGGAGGGTCAATATGAAAAAAATCTTTTTATTGTCAGCAGTTCTTGTGATGTTGGCTGTGTTGGTATCCTGTTCCTCTGTTTTTTCTGCAGGACTTACGGGAACTCTTACGGATGCTGATGATGACAACGTGGCAGTGGTCGGTGCAACGGTGTATGCGTATACGAACAAGTCCACAAGAGACAGTCTGTATCAGAAATACCTCAATGACAATGCAAATCTCACAGATGTAGATTTTGCCAAATATGCTTCAAATGCAATATCCGTCGGAAAAAGTGATGCGAAAGGAGAATATTCACTGTCAAGAGCCGTGTGGCATTCAAGCAGTCCCAAATACGGAAAGACGGCGGATGTTACTAATTTTTACCTGATAATTTACCATGAGGATTATTGCCTCACAACAAAAGATATTCCCGGCGTGACCAGTGACAGTACAAATCTTCACGTAGGTGATGAAAAACTTCTTCCCAGTAAGGAAGTAACAAACGTAACCTATAAAATCAACGATGTCGGTGTTGAGGGGGCGGTTTTCAGTGACACCTGTACAATGAAATACGTTGTTACAAGCACTGACCCTGAAGGAAAGACTTATGATCTGCCGGTAGAGGAAGTCTCTGCAACGGGCACCGGTGCAGTCAGAGTGAAATATCCCATAGGTAACACTGACGTTAAGGTAAAGTTCCAGCTTGTTGCAAATGGTTCTTCATGGAAGCAAACGGACAACACCGGAGCTTATAAGACTTGGACAGATCCGGTTGATGTCAAAACTACAAAAGACAAGGTCAAGAATCTCTCAATGGAAAACGTCCTTTATCTGAAAAATCACGAATTCAATATGCCGCTGTTTAAGGGTTATGTCGGCACCGGTGCAATGAGTACTGACGGTGGCGATACAGCCGATGACGGTGTTACCCTCTATCTTGCAAGTAGTACTGACGGTGCAAATTTTACAGTTTACGAAGGCAGTGGCGTGACAACTTCAGTACGTGTT